>NZ_JBTNSY010000041.1:0-21578 GCF_054515735.1 Mycobacterium sp. ML4 | reverse complement strand
ACCAGCAGGCGCCAAATGCGTTCTAGGGCTGAGCCTTCGATCAATCCTCCTTGAGGATCAATCGACGCAGCGCCGTCCGGTCCGGGTTCAGCAGCTCCTCGATGCGCGGCTTGTTCACGTCGGCGACGATGATCTCCCCGACCTCCTGGTACACCTCGCTGAAGATTCCGTGCGACTTCATCTTCGCGGTCTGATACTGGTTGTCCTCGGTCGGCGTGACGTAGTACACCGCGTCGGCCTTGAACCGGTGGACCAGCCAGAGGTGGATCAGGGTCATCAGCCGCTTCTGCCGCAGCTTTTCGGCGAAGGTGTTCTGGTCGCGTACCTGCAGGATGCTGCGGCCGTGCCGATCCTTGATCGGGTCGACGACGACGTTTGCCAGCTGCTCGTCACCCTCGCCGTAGATTCCGAGTTCCAGCACGTCTGAGCCGGCACGGCGGGGCCGCAACGTGACTCTCAATTTCTCGCCGAGCTGGTAGTGGTCACTCCACATCGCCAGCCACTCTTCCAGCAACTTCTTGGGCACCTCGGTCTGCACCAGGTGCTGGTGCTGGGTGGAACCCTTGCCCATCGCCTTCGTAGTCGCCGTGCGTCCGGACGAGGCGGCCAAGGCCGCGTCGCTGCGCGGACCTCCGACCAGAGTCTGCGGGGTGCGGTAGGGCGACTCCACCAGACGCATCTTGCGCTGCAGGCGGGCCAGCGCCAACATGCCGTCCTGACGCAGCGAGGTGGCGAATTCCTCTGCGGCGACACCATCGATCTGGTGTCCGCCGTAGGTGATGAAGTTGAAGACAAATCCCATCTTGCCCAGTTCCACCGGGAACTGCCGCATCTCTTCGTCGGTCATGCCGGTGGTGTCCCAGTTGAACGACGGCGAGAGGTTGTAAGCCAACATCTGGTCGGGGAATTTGGCGTGGATCGCCTCGGCAAACTCCCGGGCGTCGGCGAGGTCGGCGGTCTTGGTCTCCATCCAGAGGATGTCGGCGAACGGCGCCACAGCCAGCGACTTGGCAATGGCGTAGGGGATGCCGCCGCGGATCTGGTAGTAGCCCTCCGGTGTTTTGGCCAGTTCGCAATCCCAGTCAGCGCCGGCGCCCAGTTCCTTGGCCTTGGCGCGCGCTGCGTAGAGGGACGCGGTGGAGGCGAACTCACGCCATTCCGCGGGACTCATCCCGGACGGTTCGCCTTCGCTCTCGCCGAATTCGAGTTTCTCGGCCACCGCCTCGCCGTAGGTCATCACGCCGGCGGCATCCTCCCAGGCGGCGACAAACCGCGACTCGACCTCGTCGTACACGTCGTCGATCGACAGTTGCTCGTCGTCACGCCACTTGCTGATGGCGTCGGCGACGAGCTGAAGGATGCCCTGGCGCTCCAGCCACGCGTTCGCGGCCGCGTATTCAGCGTCGCCGAGCGCGTACAGCAGGTGGCCATTGATCTCCTCGACGCCCGAGTCATAGAAGCGACGCATCATGGCCAGGAAACAGCTCTTGTAGGACGGCACGTTGAGGTTGGTGGCGCCCAGCAGGAATGGCTGATCGCGCTCGTCGCCGCGGCTGTCGATCAGGTTCGCAGCCTCGGCGTCGGTGCGCGCGACGATGATTCCGGGCACCCGCATGATGTCGAGTTGAAAGCGAGCGGCGTTGAGTCGCTTGATCTGTTCGTCCGACGGCACCAGAACCTTGCCGCCCTGGTGGCCACACTTCTTGGTGCCCGGGCGCTGGTCCTCGATGTGGTAGCCCGGCACGCCGACCTCGACGAAACGGCGGATCAGGTTGCGTACGTGCGGATCACCACCGTGGCCGGTGTCGGCATCAGCGATGATGAACGGACGGAAGTCATACCGGGTGCCCGACGCCCGCTGGCGTTCGTTCATATTGAGCCGCTGGTACTCCTGATTGCGGTCAGCGGTGAGCAGGGCGCGCACCAGCACCGCCGCGTCATCGGGCACCTGGCTAAGCGGATAGCTGGCCAGGTCCGGTCCCGGGTCCTCGGTGGTCGATCCCTTGGCAGAGGTGGCCCAACCGCCCAGATAGATGCCCTCGATACCCATCCGCTTCATGCTCACGGCCTGCCCCGGCGAGTAAGGGCCGAAGGTGGTGATGCTCTTCTGCTCTGCATAAAGCTCGCGCAGGCGCTCGTAGAAAGCGGCGGCCGCTTCACGGGCGACGGTGTAGTCGGTGGGGATCGTGCCGCGCTGCTCGGCAACCTGCCGGGCGGTGTAGAGGCGGGTGATGCCGTTGAATCGCGAACTCTCGAAGTACCGCTGGGTGGCGGTTAGGTCCTTTTCGAAGTCCTGCTCGAACGGTGATTGGACCGCGTTGTCCGTTTCGGCGATGGCCATGGCCTTCCGCTCCTCCTAAGCCCCGGTTCCCCTGACGCAGTGAGTGTATGCCCCGGATGCGTGAGCTAGATCACCGGCCGAGCGCCAGAGAATAACGCCGTGTCACCAGATCGGTTCAGCGCGATGTCCTGCGCGGCGGGAACCGGCGAACGGCGGCGGGGTCGTTGTCATTCAGCGGCGTTGCGCGCCGGGCGACTGTCACTGAAATCGTTGTCTGGCAATGGATTTGAATTCGAGGGGATGATACTGGGGCCGGTGCGGGTAAAACCCTCGCCGCGGCGCCCGGACCGGCGTAGCGTCTGATCCGTGCAGACAGAATTGCGTTTTGACCGATGGTATGTTCCGCTCGCGGCAGCGGTCGGACTCGGTCCCCAAAACAGTGAGTTGCGCGTTGAGGCCGGCACATTGCACGTCAAGATGGGATGGGCATTCACCGCCGACATCCCACTGACGGCGATCAAGAGTGCCGAGGAGTCCCACGAGCGGGTTTTCACTGCAGGTGTGCACGTTCTGGGCTCTCGCTGGCTGGTCAACGGGTCGCGCAAAGGTCTGGTCGAGCTGACGATCGATCCCCCGGTCCCGGCGAAGGTCTGGTGGAAGTCGATCACGTTGAGGTCGCTGGTGCTCAGCGTCTCCGATCCGCGCGCGCTCATCGCCGCTTGTACCGCGACTGCCCGGTAATCTCCTTCAGCCGGAGCGACCCCCGCCCCGCGTTCGCAACCAGTCCTGTTGGCGGCGGACGAACTCGGCGTCGACCACCCTCCCATGCCCTGGAACGAAGAGGGCCCCGGCGCCGGCGATCGCCAGTAACCGGTCCAGCGTGGCAGGCCAGGCGGCCACATCGGAATCGGCGTCTATCGCCGGGTTGTCGGATTCTTCGACCAGGTCACCGGTGAACACCACAGCCCGATCCCCCGCACGGGTCGTAGGCACGACGACAACCAGATCAGATCGGGTATGGCCGGAGCCCACATGGGCGACCGTGACCACCCGGTCTCCCAGATCGATGACCGCGTCCTCGATTTTGTGCTGCGGCACCCGTAGCGCTGCGATCGCGCGGTCGACCGCCTCCGGATCCGCGCCGTGCCGCACCGCATCGGCACGCAGCTCGCCGGTGGCCGACGACAGGTAGGCGGCCACCTCGGGCGCACAGTAGATGTGCGCCCCGCTGAACACCGAAGAGCCCAGGACGTGGTCAAAGTGCTTGTGCGTCAACACAACATGTTCTACCGGGTGGCTGGCCAGCTGACGTCCATCCGACTGGATGCTCTCGGCTTCTTCGAGGGTGGTGCCGGTGTCGATGAGCAACGTCGAGTCACGCCCACAAACCAGGCCGACCGTGACGTCGCAGAACGCCAGTCGGCAGCGGTGCACGCCGTCGCCGACCCGCTCCCAGTGGTGGTGCATCAGGCCGGTCGCAGCACAGCCGAGCCGTACCAGTTGCAGACGAATAGCGCGAGCTCGACGTCGCCTCGGTCATCTATCGGGCGCCCGCGCCGCTCGACCGCGCGCTCCACTCGACTCCGCAGGGCGTTGAAGCTGAGGTTGAGGTCCCGTGCCGCGACCTCCGGCGTGGAGCCAGGGTGCAAGAAGACCCGCAGTGTCTCGCGTAGCACGGCCGCATCGTCGGTGTTGGAAGCGAGGTCCCCGAGGACGTCGGCAACCCATTCACGGACTTCGCCGATGTGGGTGCCTAACACGGCCGAGGCCATCACGCCGGGGTCGGTTGCTGCGACGAGCACGCATTGAGAGGACCGCGGTTCCCGACCCGATGCAGCCGCGCGGGCCCGCTGCGCCTGCCGGTGGGATCGCCGGAACCCGCTGACGCCGGATCCCAGTGCACCCATAGCGATATTCAGCGCGTCCCGCCGGGCGCGGGCGTATCCGCGAACTCGAGCGGCGAGCTCACCGGGTGCCGATCGGAAGGGTAACCACACCCACGCGCTGCTCCGGTCGACTGCGGCGAACAAAGGGGGCTCTGACGCGTTCACCGCGCTAGCCAGCCCGCCGATGACTTCCTGCAACCGGGCCAACACGTCATCTTCAGCGTCGTCGCGCCAGACGACCAGTCCCAGGTGCTGGACCTGCAGTGGGTAACCGATTGCCGCAGAGACGGTTTCGATGTCGACTTCGGTATCGGCCTCGAGCAGGTCGCGAACCCGCATGGCCTGAATGCTGTTCTGGTTCTCCAGCCATTGCACGCGTTCGCTCTCGTATGCCCCGACCACCTGCTGGGACACCCGGTCCACGTACTCGAAGACGACAGTGGTGATGGTTTCGATCACCGACACCCGCGTCGTGGGTTGCACGTCGAGGGCGCGCAGCGCATCGAACACCAATTCGGTCATGTGACGTTGCCCGAGCCGGTAGGCGCGTACCAGGGTGTGCACCGCAACATCGTGTTGCGCAAGTCGCCGGGCATACTCCAGTGCCGGCCGGGGTACGGCGATCCTGTCGACCGGGACGGCGTGCAACAGCGGCTGGAAAATTGTTTCAACGTTGGCCTGGACGCTCGCAGCCAGGAGGTCGGTCAGGTGCCCGTCGCCCCGTAATTCCGGTATCTCGTCCGTGAGCGCCGCGCAGATCGTGGCACTGATCTGGGCGGACTGGCGCTCCAGCCGCGAGGCGATCGTGGCGACGCAGCGGTGCACCTCCCCAGCTTCCTCGCGACGGTCGTGAGCCACCTTTGGAACGCTAGATGGCGGCGGCGTGGGCATCCAGAGGATCCTGGCAGCCGTTATCCAGCCGGCCCCCAATCTCGGTGTGTATGAACTAGCAGTGTTCGAGGAGGCAACCCCCGCGCAGGCCCACGCGATTCTCGCGGCCGCGCATCGAGTGGTTCAGCACATCACCGATCCCACCGATCCCCGATCCGGACGGGGTGATGGCCTGGTTGTGGCCGCCGGTCTGATGCTGTTCCGGCCGGCTGTCCAGGTCGAGGTGAGTGCCTTGCCGCGGATCGAGCCACAGGAATTGGCCCGCGCCGTGGGATCGAGCCACGAGTTGGCCGGACACGCCGCCGCACTCATCGCGTGCGCATCACTCGCCGACGGGCAGATCGACCCGGCGCGGCTGCGCAAAGTCGTCGAGTATGCACATGCGATGCATGTCCGGGCGGGTTGGGTTCGCAACATCCTGCAGATAGCTCGCGGGCGCCTGGCGTGGGCACTGGCGGACATGGCCCGACGAAACGCGTCGAGTTTTCCGGGTCTCGCGCGTCCGGACCACAGCATGCCGGTGATGCTGCCGTACGGGGCGCAAACTGATGCCCACCGGCGCCTGGCTGCCCGATTCCTGGCGCTCGAGGAGCTACCTGCGGGCACCTTCGGCCATCAGTTGTGGGCACACTTCCGTCGGCACAACTTCGCCTTCCCGGGTGAAAAGTTCGCCTTCGCAAGTGTATTCGCCGTTCCGCACGACGGTCTGCACGTCCTGTCGGGTTACAGCACCTCAGTTCAAGGTGAACTCCTGACGAGCACGTTCACCGGTGCGATGCACCGGTGCGACGGACTGCGCGCTCACGTCCTGCCGGTCATCTTTGAATGGCACATCGGCCATGATGTCAACGGCATCGGTGCGCGCCAGGGTGCGCTCGACCCGGAGAAGTTTCTGGTGAGCTGGCAACGTGGTGCGTCAATGGGCACCGACCTGTTGTCGCCGGACTGGGATTTCTGGGCGGTCGCCGATCGTGACCTCGATGAGTTGCGCGCTGATTACGGCATCAGGCCACTGCAGCCGGCCCACGCCGCGGCCGGGGAAGCGGTGATCGTCACCGAAAGGGCCGACCCATTTGCCGCCCGGTGATAGTGCGTCGGAAAAAGTTGACATGTCGGGAATGTCGGACATAGATTGTGCACGTGGCCAACTCCGACCGCATCTGTGACCGTATCTTTGCGGCGTTGGCAAACCCGGTGCGGCGCAAGCTACTCGAGATCTTGAGTTGCCAGTCTCTGTCCGCAGGCGAGCTCAGCGAACGGTTCGAGCTGAGCCGGCCGGCCGTTGCCGAGCATCTCAAGGTGTTGCGCGACGCTGGGCTGGTCGCCGACGAGGCGCAGGGGCGGCGCCGCATCTACCGATTGACGGCTGAACCGCTTGCCGAGCTCGGTGACTGGTTGCATCCCTTCGAAAAGTTATGGCGCGCAAGGCTTGCCGCACTGGCTCAGCAGGCGGACAGCGAGGAGCTCGGCCGGCACTTCTGAAACTGCGAGAGGATCTCAATCAGCGACCAGAGAAGTCCAGGCGGGCCGGGCGGCCAGTCCTCTCGAGCCGCACCACCAGGCCGGCAAACGATAGATCAGCCTCATCCGACCCACCCGGGTCACCGCACAACGTCAACACGAAGTAACTGCACCTACGAACTTAAGGAACACATATGCGTGCTGTCGTCATCACCAGACATGGCGACCCTTCGGTCCTGCAAGTCCAGGAGCGGCCGGACCCACCACCGCCGGGGCCGGGTCAGTTGCAGATCAGTGTCCGGGCCGCCGGGGTCAATTTCGCCGACCACCTCGCGCGGGTGGGCCTATATCCGGATGCCCCCAAGCTGCCGGCCGTGGTCGGCTACGAAGTGGCCGGCACGGTGACGGTGGTCGGTGACAATGTGGATAGCGGCCGGATTGGCGAAAGGGTCTTGGCGGGAACACGATTCGGGGGTTATGCCGAGATCGTCAACGTCGCTGCGGCTGACTCGGTGGCGCTGCCCGATGCGGTGACCTTCGAACAGGGCGCTGCGGTCCCGGTCAACTATGCGACCGCCTGGGCCGGGCTGCATGGTTACGGGTCGTTGCGTGCCGGCGAACGGGTCCTCATCCACGCCGCCGCCGGGGGCGTGGGCATCGCTGCCATTCAGTTCGCCAAGGCCGCGGGTGCCGAGATTCACGGCACCGCGTCGCCGGCGAAGCATCAGAAGTTGGCCGAGTTTGGGGTGGATCGAGCAATCGATTACCGTCGAGACGGCTGGTGGAAGGGCCTGGAACCGTACGACATCGTCATGGACGCGTTGGGTGGCACGTCGTTGCGGCGGTCCTACCACCTGCTGCGTCCCGGCGGACGGCTTGTCGGATACGGGATTTCAAATATGCAAGAGGGTGAGAAGCGCTCACTGCGCAAGGCGGCGCCGCACGCCCTTGCGATGCTGCGCGGGTTCAACTTGCTCGACCAACTCTCCGAGTCGAAGACCGTCATCGGGCTCAACATGCTGAAGTTGTGGGACGACCGGGGCACCCTTGAGCCATGGATCACGCCACTGAGCACGGCATTGCGCGACGGCACGGTGTCACCGGTTGTGCACGCGGCGGTACCGTTCGCCCAGGCGCCGGAAGCGCATAGGATCCTGGCAGCCCGGGAGAACATCGGCAAGGTGGTGCTGGTTCCATAACACCGGATGGTTTCAGCGGAGCGCCGGCGTGGATATGGTTGCGGCATGGCTGTCACCGAGTCCCGTGAGGTCGTGATCGAAGCGACGCCCGACGAGATCATGGACGTATTGCTCGACATCGAAACGCTGCCGGACTGGTCGTCGGTGCACAAGACGGTTGAAGTCCTCGAGCGCGACGAAGAGGGCCATCCGCTCAGGTCGCGGCAGGTCGTCAAACTCGTCGGGTTCACCGAAGAGCAGGTGCTTGCCTATACCGTGCACGACGACGGAGTGGGCTGGACCCTGGTCGAAGCCAAGCAGCAGAAGGCACAGGACGGCCGTTACACCCTTACACCCGACGGCGACTCCACCCGGGTGCGCTTCGACCTGACAGTCGAATTGAGTGCGCCGGTGCCCGGATTCTTTGTCAGGCAGGGCGCCAGAGCACTGATGGACACGGCCACCAAAGGCCTGCGCAAGCGCGTCCTCAAGGTGAAGAAGGGCGCATAAGTCGCATCGTCGAGGGCTTGATACCCACCGAGGTACAGCCCGCCGATCGGTATCGGGAGATCCAGGAAGCCCTTCGGTCCGGGACGATTGGGCCCCATCAGGTCCGGGTGCAGCAGTCCGTGGCCGAAGTCCCCGGCGGGAGCCGCTTCGGCTGGCGGCGCTGAAAAGCTTTGCCCGCAAGGGGTTCGCAAACGTCACTGTGACGGAGTTGGCCCGCGAAGCAGGCGACACCGAGAGCACCTTTTTTCGGCATTTCCCGACGAAAGAGGCGGTGCTGTTCCAGGACTACGAGGCGCAGCCGGAGTGGCTGGCCGAAGCGCTCGCCCGGCGACCGGCCTCGGAGTCACTGTTCGACGCGGTGCTGGCCAGTGTCGCCACCTTCCCGCACGGTCTCGAAGTGGTCCGTCAGGCGGCGACCGCCCGGACCGGGCTGATCAGTGCTGAGCGCATCGCCGCGCATCTGCAGGTGGTGCAAGCCCCATTCGCCGCCGTCCTGACCGATTTCGTCCGGGTTCGATATCCCGAGGGCCCTGATATCGAACCGGCTGCGGAAGTGGCCCGATCGACGCTGGCGGCGGCTCTTGTTGTGGCGGTGAAGAATTGGCGTCGCGTCGGCTGCGGCGACCTCGGCGAGTTGGTTGCCACGGCTGTGGCCCTGGTTCGGTCCGGGCTGACGCCGCCGGCCTGAGCGTTTCCGGCCGTTGGTCAGATGCTGCCAACCGCCGCCTCCACGAAGCGGCGCATCGCAGTGTTGCGCGCCCGTGGTAGGAAGAGTGGTCTCAACCCAGCTGACTTGATCGTCTCGGTCACCGAAAACCAGGACGAGGACTGGTCTTTCGGCCAAGCCCGGCGCAATTCCTCACCGGGAAACTCGCAACGGAGGCACAAAGATGACAACGGAGGCACAAAGATGACACTGCGCACCCGCCTCACCGATTTTCTGGGCATTCAGCATCCGGTCCTGCTGGCGCCGATGGCCATGGTGTCGGGTGGTCGGCTGGCGGCAACGGTCACCGCAGCCGGCGGTCTGGGCTTGGTCGGCGGTGGATACGGTGATGCAGCGTGGTTGCGTTCGGAAATTGTCCAGGCCGGGGGTGCACGCGTCGGATACGGCTTCATCACGTGGAGCCTGGCGCACGAACCGGAACTTCTCGACACCGTCCTGGCGCTGCGGCCGCCAACGGTCATGCTGTCGTTCGGCAACCTCGAGCCGTTCGCGGATCGCATCCATCGGGCAGGCGTCCCGTTGACCGCCCAGGTGCAGAACCTTGCTCAGGCGCGCCAGGCCATCGATGCCGGCGCGGACCTCATTGTCGCCCAGGGCGGTGAAGCAGGTGGGCACGGAATGAGCGGCCGCTCGACGTTCACGCTGGTCCCCGAGGTCGTCGACCTGGTCACCGAACAGGCGTCCGCGACGCTGGTGGTGGCCGCCGGCGGGATCGCCGACGGCCGCGGCCTGGCCGCGGCGCTGGCCCTCGGTGCCGAAGGGGTTTTGGTCGGTACCAGATTCTGGGCGTCTGACGAAGCGCTGGTCTCGCCGGCAGCGTACCGGCGCGCCCTCGCGGCCGGCGGCGACAATACCATGCGTACCACCGTCTTCGACTTTGTGCGGCAACGTGATTGGCCGGCTGGGTACGATCTGCGGCTAGTGCGCAACGAGTTGATCCAGCGCTGGCACGGCAACCCGGATGAGCTGCTCGCACGGCTGCCGGAGGCGATCAGCGCCTACCGGGACGGGGTCGCTGCCGAGGACTTCGACGTCGACACCGTGCTCGTTGGTGAGGCCGTCGGGCTGATACACGACGTCCGGCCCGCCGCCGACATCTTGACCGGAATGGTCCATAACGCGGAGCGAATCCTGAACCGGGCCAACGCTTAGGACCGTTGGAAGATCAGCTCAGCCAGTCGGCGGCGGTCAACCTTGCCGGTCGCGTTATAAGGGATGTCATCGATGACCGCGAGCCGTTCGGGCAGTTTGAAGTAGGCGATCATGTCCCGGCAGTGCGCGCGCAACTCCTCAAGGGTCACCGGTGCCCGGGCAACGATCGCGGCGCCCACCCGCTGTCCCAGTTCGTCGTCGGAGACTCCGGCGACTGCGACGTCGCTGACCGCCGGATGGGAACGCAACGCCTCTTCCACCTCGACAGGGCCGAACTTCTCGCCGCCGCGATTGATGGTGTCGCGCAGCCTCCCGCTCGGGAAGATGTAGCCGCCGGCATCTAATCGCGCGAGATCACCGGTCCGTAACCATCCCGGAACGGTGTTGACCGGCGAGAGGACCCACAACTCGCCGACCGCTCCCGGTTCGACGTCGGCGCCGGTATCCGGATCGACCACCCGCACCTCGACCCCCGGCAACGGTCTGCCCACAGAACCCGCCCGGGCCGGATCGTGATGATCCTGTGGCGTGAGGTTGGCGTATGTGCCCAGCGTCTCCGTCTGACCGAAAACGTTGGTAAAAGCCACATTCGGCAGCGCGGCCATCGCCTTGCGCATCAACGCGGCGGGCGCGGCGGCGGCTCCGTAGGTGATAGCGGTCAGCGAGGACAGATCGGTGGCGGCGAAATCGGGGTGCTCCAGAATGCGGTACAGCATCGTTG
The DNA here is from genome assembly GCF_054515735.1 of Mycobacterium sp. ML4. NCBI lineage: Bacteria > Bacillati > Actinomycetota > Actinomycetes > Mycobacteriales > Mycobacteriaceae > Mycobacterium > Mycobacterium sp. ML4. Next base: position 10,771 of record NZ_JBTNSY010000041.1, on the reverse strand, counting down.
GCACCAGGAACATGCCGGTGACCCGGTGCTGCGACACCAGTCGCAACCACTCGCCGGCGTCGAACCGCCGCTGCACCACCAGAGTGTTGCCCGAGTACAGGCTGGTGAGCAGCCCAAGGGATCCGCCTACGTGAAAGTAGGGCACACACATCATCACCGTCACGGGTGGAATTTCGGCCGCAAACGGTCGTGACGTCCTGCCCAAGCGCGCCGCCAGCTGGTGACTTCCGATTTCGACCGATTTAGGCAACCCTGTTGTGCCGCTGGTGAACAGCACCATCGCCGGCCGATCCACGTCGCCCGCGGAGTTCTCGGAGCGCTCGGGTGCGTCCTGATTGAGCAGTTCGGTGGCCGTCAGCGCGGTCGCCGACCCGGGCAGCCGGTGCGCGAACGCCTCTCCCGCGACCGCCACAGGGCAGCAACCGGCGTTGTCGAGCAGCGCACGCAACTCCGCGGGCGTCAACGCGGGGTTCATCAGCGCCGCGGTGGCTCCGATGCGCGCTGCGCCGAGCAGGGACGCGATAGACAGCAGGCTCGCGGTGTCGACGATCGCGACCCGGTCGCCGGACGTGACTCCCGCCGCAGCCAGCCCGGCAGCACAACGGCGCACCGCGGCATCGAGCGTTCCGTAGCCGATCGCCTGACCGTCGATGATCAGGGCGGTCCGTTGGGGATCGGCGCTCGCCGCGGCGTCGATGATGGTCCGGAGATTCATGAATCCTTAATGCAGGGGCGACCAGGTGGACGTGCGCAGCAGCCGGCTGGTCCACTGATCGCGCAAGTCCAGCGCATCATGCAGCCAGGTTCCGGGAGTTCGGTACTCGGCCGGTATGTGGGTGCGCAGCAGGTCGAGCAGTGCCTCGGGACGGCTGATGCGTTGCATCAGAATGACTTCACGGCGCAGATGGCTGCCGAGTGCGGGCTGGAACGAAGCATCCATCTTCAACATGGACGACGGCTGTTCGAGGCTGCGGGCATATACCTCGCCGCACCGGACGATGTACTCCTCGAACTTGTCCTCATAGGGCCACATGGTGTCTTCCATGTAGAGGCTCATCTCGTGTTCGCGTCCGTCGGCGGGCACGTCGTCGAAGCTCACATTCTGCATCGGCGACCACGGCAGTGGTATCAGCAGTTTGGCGTCGACGGTGTGGCGCAATTCGTCGGTGTGATGCATCCAGTCCCGCAGGTCACCGTGCTGGACACGTTTGGTCAACCGCTCCCACGCTGCGCCGTCCCGCACCGCTGTCACCGTGATGACGGTGTAGGCCGGTCCGCTGCCCTGCGCCTGGTTGGTGTACCAGAGCAGCCGGCCCTCGTCCCCCGCCGCCAGCGTGGGCATCCAGCCGTCGCGGAAAGCGGCTTCGAATTCGTCCTCGGCGCGGCCCCGCACCGTGTGGACCTCGTGCATGAACAGCAACGCCAATTCCTCCCGCGCGGCCCCGCATTCCGACGCCTGACCGCTCATCTACTGGCAGGACGTTAATAGCAGCCAATCGTCCTGTCCACGGAGGGTCGACATAGGCGCCAATCGGTGCCCGGAGTTGCGGTGTTGGGGTACGTCGGGTGTGCCGCGGTACTTTCGTGACACGAGTTGGTGAAGGGGACGGGATGGATATCGCTTCAGTCGACGAATTGCTCACCACTACCCGATCGGTACGCAAACGGCTCGATCTGACCCGTCCGGTGCATCGCGACGTGATCATGGAATGCATACGCCTGGCGATGCAGGCGCCGACCGCCAGCAACGCGCAGGACTGGCGCTGGGTGGTGGTCACTGATCCCGGCAAGCGCGCCGCAATCGCCGAAATCTATCGCAGCGTGGGTGCCCAATACCTGGTCCACGCCGAAGCCAACGCCGACGATCCTCAGACCCGGCGTGTGTACCGCAGCGCGCTCTGCTTGACCGACACGCTGGCGCAGGTGCCGGTGCATGTCATCCCGTGCTTGCTGCAGCGCATCGATGAAAGCAATCGACTGGTCGCCGCGTCGGCCTGGGCGTCCATCATTCCCGCCGGCTGGAGCTTCCAGCTTGCGTTGCGGTCGCGGGGTCTGGGCTCGGTGTGGACGACCATGCACCTGGCAAAGGAGCGTGAGGTCGCCGAATTGCTCGGTATTCCGAGCACGGTTACTCAAGCCGCCTTGTTTCCGGTGGCGTACACGATCGGGACGGATTTTCGTCCCGCGGCGCGGCCGCACGCGGAAACGATCACCTTCTTCGACGAATGGGGCGAAGGCTGATGCAGTCCTACACCGTGCGATTCCACGTCGATGCCCCGCCGGCCAAGGTGTGGCGCGTGTTGCATCCACCGGTGCCGCCGGACTCTTCGCGGCCCCGGGTGCTGACCTGGCCGACCGGCAGCATGGAAATTCTCAACGAAGGCGACGAGGCGGGCGAAGGTTTGGTCCGCACCTGTGTCTTTCCAGTGCCCAGATACTTGCTGTCCGGCGGCAAGGGCCGGTCGTGGGAGACCGTCACCGAGGCGAAGATCAACGAATTGTCGCGTTACGTCGCCATCGGCAAGCCGTTGTGGTCGCGGGCGGAGGGCTACCACCAACTCGAGGAGCAGCCCGACGGCACCACCGTTCTGACCTTTCACGAGACCTACCACGCGTACAACCCCGTCCTGCGCTTTCTCCTGGAGCGTCCGGTGCACGCACGAATCTCGCGCGACAATCTCGATATCTATGAACACGCGCTCGGTTACGCCGGCGCAGTGCGGCGCCTGGATTGATGGGCGTCAATCGGCAGTGAAAAGGTGAATGTGGGATTCGCTCCGTAATGCCGTAATCCGCGAGTTGCAAGGCGTTCGAAAAATGACTGATTTTGATGTCACCAACTCGATGGCGAAAGTCGTGTTCGACTCCATGATTCGGTTCTAGGACGCCGTTTCGGATCATTGATTTCGGCAATTTGCTACATACAGTCGGCCGGACTGCAAAAATTCCGGCGCAGCGTGTGTGCGGCGAGGTGGCAAATCGGTTGCCGCGTTCTCGGCGGGCACGCCGCATATCGGGAGAACGATCGCGCCGTCGGTCGTGATTGGCACCGTGTTCTGCTTCGCCTACGCTCGCACGCTGATCGCCCGAGGCGCCTGCGCGTAGGGTTCGAAATGAGCTCCCCAGCCCGCTAAGCTAGTTAGTTATGGGCTCTAAGCAAAAGGGTGCTCGCGGCTGTGCCGCGGCGTTGATGATCGCTGGATGGTTCGGAGCGATAGGTATCGCCGCCGCGGATCCCGACCCCACGCCGCCGCCGTCACCGACTACGGCGCCGGCTCCGACGGGGACCCCGGCGGCGGGGGCGCCCAAGACGACGATCGACCACGACGGCATCTACAACGTCGGCACGGACATCGCGCCCGGCACCTACAGCACTGCCGGACCGGTGGGCACCGGCACCTGCTACTGGAAGCGGACCGGCAACCCCGACGGCGCACTCATCGACAACGCCATGACCAAGAAGCCCCAGATTGTGCAGATCGAGCCGAGCGACAAGACATTCAAGACGAGTGGCTGCCAGCCTTGGCAGCCCACCGGCGAAGCCCCCCCGCCGGAAATGTCGGGGGCTCAGCTGCAGGCCGGCCTGGGGATTCTCAACGGCCTACTCGCACCACACGGCCCCTGAGCCTGCGCTTCAGGCGGGCGGAGCGAGGGCTGTTTCGACGGTGGTGTACATCGGCAGCAGGCGTCGCAGGCCGCATGCGGCAATGGTGCGGGCAACAATGGGCTGACTGGTGACCAGGCGCATGCTGACTCCGCGTCGGCGGCACCGGACCGACTCCTGAGCCAGCACCGCATAGGCGCAGGATCCCAGGAAATCCAGCTCGCGAATGTCGATGACGAAGGGGCCCGGAGCGATCGCGATGGCGGCACTCCTGCTCACGAGGCGTTGCCAGATCAGCTCGTTACTGGCATCGATGTCGCCGCCCACGTGAACGACTACCGCCGAACCCGTGCACTCGGTGACCGCGCGCAAACCACTGTTCGGGTCACTTAGTTGCGAACTCAGCCGCGTCGTCGAAGGACCGGGTGATGATCCGACCGCGACAGTGTTCATATTCGGCAGTATCCCGTCGTCGTCATGGATAGGGACGCCCTGGTGAGGGGCAGCGCGCGTTGTTCGTGTCCGTGCCGAGAGACAGCGTAAATGTTCGGCGGAGTTAGCAGGCGGTGTTCGTAAGCACGGTTCTAATCAGCATATGTGCAACAGGGCCTGACAACATAGGGTGTCCACGCGAAATTTCCTGGTAATCGCGGTTGATTCAGGATTTGCGCCGGGTGGCGCGGCGGGTCAGCAGCGACAGGATCCAGCTGATGACCGACAACACGATTGCCGCCCAGATTGCGGTCCACCAGAAGTGATCGATCTGCAGGCCCCAATGAGTGGTGTCCTTGGTGATCTGCGCCGTGATCCACAACATGAATGCATTGATCACGATGTGGAAGAGGCCGAGGGTCAGGATATACATCGGGATCGACAGGATCTGCACAATCGGTTTGACGATCGCGTTGACAAAGCCGAACAACACCGCGACGACAAAAATGATGCCGACCCTTTGCAGGGTGGTGTTACCGCCGACGAAGCTCAGCCCTGGTACCAAAAGTGTCACGACCCAGAGTGCTAGCCCGGTCAACGAGGCACGTACCAGAAAAGGCACCATGCCGATATCCTGCCACCGAATCCCGCGTGCGGACGATCAATTCAGGCCATAGAAGCGCTGCGCATTGAGTCCGCCGATCTTTGCACGGGACCGCTCGCTGATATCCGTTCGGTTTCGCAAACGCTTGGTGCTTTCCGGCCACTCACCGTCCCAGTGCGGATAGTCGCTGGCGAACATGATGAAATCGTCGCCCAGCACGTCGATGACCCCGGGCAGGATCGGCTCTTCCGGTTCGCATGTCACCCAGATGTTGCCGGCGCGCAGGTAATCGTGCGGGTCGCGACGCCAACCGTTCTCGATCCAGTCGCCGCGCTTCTCGTAGTGCTCGTGCAAGCGATCGATGAAGAAGGGCACCCAGCCTGCGCCCGCTTCAAGGAATGCGACACGCAGTCCGGGATGACGCTCGAACACCCCGCCGGACACCAGCGCAGTCATCGCCGTCATCTGGTCGAACGGGAAGCTGATGCAGTGCACCTGGATGTAGTTGGTGAAGCGGTCCACGCCGATCTTGGGTAGATGGATGCCGGGTGCGCCATGGATGCCCAGCGGCATGCCTAGATCAACCGCGGCGGCGTAGAAGGTGTCGAGGTCGGGATGATCGAGATTACGGGTTTTCAGCGCCGGCGGGACGAGCGTCGCGACCAAACCAAGCTCCTTGGCCTCGGTCATGATGTCGATGGCCACCTGTCCGTGCTCGATCGGCGTGACCGCCACCCCGCGCAATCGGCCGTGCGTCGGCTCGCAGAAGTTCGCGATCCACTGGTTGTACAGACGCGCGAAGCCGGCAGCGAAGTCGGGATCCTCGAGGCTGGGCACGCACAGACCGAGGCTGGGATAGAGCACCATCGTGTCCAGGTGGTCCCGATCGGCGTCGGCAAGCACGCCCTCCGGGGACGAGCAGTTGATGTCAGGTGCCTTGGTGATGCCGTGTTCCGGCGGGCATCCGGCGCCCGGGCCGTGGTCTTCGGGGTAGTTGCGGCCCTCGATCGTCAGCCGCGGCCGGCGGTCGTTACTCAGCTGCACTCGATCCGGCCAACGCTTCAACGCTTCGAAGGCCAGGGTGGGGTTCTCGGCGACATGCCCATCGGCATCGATGATTCGCATGTATCCGGAACATACTCGCGGTGTTTCGGAGTCGCGGTATCGGCGCCAGTACGCCACGATGCTCACGTGGCTAAGCAGCGGTTGACCAGCGACCAGCGCAACTCGTTCCTGGCGGCGTTCCTCGGCTGGACGATGGACGCCTTCGACTTCTTCATCGTCGTGCTGGTTTACGCCGACATCGCTGAAACGTTCCACCGCACCAAAACCGAAGTCGCGTTCGTCACGACGGCCACGCTGGTCATGCGTCCCGTCGGAGCACTGTTGTTCGGGTTGTGGGCAGACCGGGTCGGTCGACGACTGCCGCTGCTGGTCGACGTGCTGTTCTACTCGGTGGTGGGCTTCCTGTGCGCGTTCGCTCCGAACTTCACGGTGTTGGTGATTCTGCGTTTGCTGTACGGCATCGGGATGGGCGGCGAGTGGGGATTGGGCGCGGCGCTGGCGATGGAGAAAGTCCCTTCCGAGCGTCGCGGCTTCTTTTCCGGTCTCCTGCAGGAGGGCTATTCGTTCGGCTACCTGTTGGCGAGTCTGGCCTCGTTGGTCGTCATGAACGGGTTCGGCCTGTCATGGCGTTGGTTGTTCGCGCTGAGCATCATCCCGGCGCTGGTCTGCCTGATCCTTCGGTACCGGGTGGAGGAATCCGAGGTGTGGGAGGCCGCGCAGGACCACATGCGGCTGACCAAGACCAGGATCCGTGACGTGCTGCGGGATGCCAAGGTGATCCGCCGGTTCTTCTACCTGGTGTTGCTGATGACCGCCTTTAACTGGATGAGTCACGGCACCCAGGACGTCTATCCCACGTTTCTCAAGGCGACCGTCGACCACGGCGCGGGGCTGTCCAGCGCAACCGCCCGGTGGATCGTCATCGTCTACAACGTCGGGGCCATCATCGGCGGGCTGGCTTTCGGCACCTTGTCCCAGCGATTCGGTCGCCGTTACACCATTTTGTTCTGCGCCGTTCTGGCACTGCCGATCGTGCCCATATTCGCCTACTCGCGCACTGCGGCGATGCTGTGCCTGGGTGCATTCCTGATGCAGCTCTTGGTGCAGGGGGCTTGGGGTGTGATCCCCGCCCACCTCACCGAGATGTCGCCGGATGCGATCCGCGGGCTGTATCCGGGTGTGACGTATCAGCTGGGCAACCTGCTGGCGGCGTTCAATCTGCCGATTCAGGAGCACCTGGCCGAAACGCACGGCTACCCGTTCGCATTGGCGGCGACGATCGTGCCCGTGCTGACGATGGTGGTGGTGCTGACACTGATCGGCAAGGATGCCACCGGAATTCGGTTCGGCTCCTCCGAGAGCGCCTTGCTACTGCCTGCCAAGGGCTAAGTCCTGAGCGACCGCAGCAGCATGTGCATAGCCACCGTGGTGGAACGCTCCCTGACGTCGGAGCGGTTGCCGGGCAGTCGCAAGGTCCGGGTGATTGACGGGCCGTCAGTGCGTGCGACGGTGAAACACACTGTGCCTACCGGTTTTTCCTCGGTTCCACCGCCGGGCCCGGCGATGCCGGTGATGGCGACCGCAATGTCTGCCGAAAACCGGGTCAGGGCGCCCGCGGCCATCGCCTCGGCGACCGGCTCGGAAACGGCGCCGTGTGCTGCGATTACCGCAGCGTCCACACCGAGCAGTTCCACCTTCGCCTCGTTGGAGTACGACACCACCCCGCCGGCTACATAGTCCGACGAGCCGGGGCGCTCCGTGAGCCGCGCGGCGAGCAGCCCGGCTGTACAGGACTCCGCCGTCGCGATCGTCCGGCCGGCCAGGCGCTGCGCGACCAGATCATCGACCTGCGAGCCGTCCTCGGAGAACACCTGATCGCCGTGCCGGTCGCGCAGCAACTGGGTCAGTTGTGCGTATGCCTTGGCCGCGTCGGGCTCATACCGGGTGACGATTTCCAGCTCGCCGCGGCGTAGGCAGGTGGTGATTTCCAGAGCCGCGAACCCGGATATGGCGGTCTCGGCCTCGCGCAGTGTCTCGGCGAGGCCCGACTCGGGCAGCCCGAACACCCGGACCATCTCCTGCCGGTACACGGTGCGGCCAGCGATCGCGTCTTGCACTCCGGAGGTTTCAATTGCCTTGCGCCACATGGGTTGCAGCTCGCGCGGCGGTCCGGGCAGCACCAGCACCGTCGGCTTGCCGGGCACCACTACACCCGGTGCGGTGCCCACCGGATCCAGGATCTGCGAGCCGACCGGAACCATCGCCTGCTTGCGGTTGGCCGCCCGCACCGACTCGAACTTCCCCGGTTCCATCAGTGCGGCGAACGCCGGATTGCGCGCCATCAGGGACTTGAGGATTTCGGCGATCCGATTCTCCAGCGCCTCGTCGAGTTTGAGCTCGCGACCGCAGAAGCGGGCCACCACCTCGACGGTCATGTCATCGGCCGTCGGGCCCAGGCCGCCGCTGGTGATGATCAGGTCCACGCCCTGGTCAGCCATGAACCGCAGCTGCGCCTCGATGTCGGCGGGTCGGTCACCGCAGATGGTGATGTGGGCAAGTTCGACGCCCAATTCCAGCAGCCGGTCGGCCAGCCACGGACCGTTGCGGTCCTGCACCCGTCCGGTCAGAACCTCGGTACCGGTGACCACGATGCCTGCGCGTGCACTCACCGTGACGAGCCTACGCAAGGGGCTGGCATCAACTAGCCTGGGGCAGTGGCGCAGGCACCACGCACCCGCTATGCGAAGTGCGGCGATCTCGACATCGCCTACCAGGTATTCGGTGAGGGCCCACTTGACCTTGTCTTGCTGCCCGGGCCGTCGATTCCGATCGACTGCATCGACTCCGAGCCGTCGATGCACCGCTTCCACCGACGACTGGCGACCTTCAGCCGGGTGATCCGCTTTGATCCACGCGGGATAGGAATGTCGTCCCGCGTTCCGTCAACGCAGATGATCGGGCCGAAGTTCTGGGCCGAGGACGTAATCGCGGTCATGGAGGCGGTCGGCTCTGAGCAGGCGGCCATCCTCGCAACGAGCTACAACGCCATGGGTGGACTGGTTCTGGCCGCCGAGTACCCCGAACGCGTGCGCAATCTGGTGATCATCAACGGCACGGCGCGCGTGTCGTGGGCGCCCGATTACCCGATCGGCGCCGAACTGAGCGCGACTGACCCATTCACGTCAACCGCTATCGAACCGGACGCGGTGGAGCGGGGATTCGACATGCTCAGGATCATCGCTCCGAGCGTGGCCCGCGACGACGCGTTCCGGGAATGGTGGGATCACGCCGGCAACCGTGCCGCGTCGCCGAGCATGGCCCGTGCCGTGAGTCGAGTCGTGACTCAGGCCGACGTCCGCGACACCCTGGCGCGAATCACCGCGCCGACCCTGATCCTGCATCGCGGCAGCGGGCATTTCATCCCTGCCGACCATGGCCGCTTCCTGGCCGATCGCATCGCGGGAGCACGCTATGTGGAACTCCCGGGAGCGGATTCGCTGTATTGGGTTGGCGACGCGGGGCCAATCCTCGACGAGGTCGAGGAGTTCATCACCGGCGTGCGCAGTGGTTCCGATGCGGAGCGGGTGCTCACCACGATTGTGTTCACCGACATCGTTGGCTCGACCCAGCGCGCCGCCGCGCTTGGTGACGATCGATGGCGAGACCTGCTCGACCGCCACGACAGCCTCGTCCGCCGAGAGATCCAGCGCTTCAACGGCCGCGAAGTGAACACCGCCGGTGACGGATTCGTCGCGACATTCGTGAGTCCCAGCGCCGCGATTGCGTTCGCCAATGACATCGTCGACGCCGTGCGGGTGCTGGGCATTGAGTTGCGGGTCGGCATTCACGCGGGCGAAGTCGAGGTGCGGGGTAGCGACGTCGCCGGCCTGGCGGTGCATATCGGGGCCCGGGTCGCGGGCCTGGCCGGACCCAGCGAAGTGTTGGTGTCCTCGACGGTGCGCGACATTGTCGCCGGCTCGCGGCGCCGATTCGCCGAGCGCGGCGAACACGAACTCAAAGGAGTGCCCGGCCGGTGGCGGTTGTGCGCACTGGTGCGCCAGCGCGCGATCGCCCTTAGGGACTAGCCGGGCTCTCCCGGTTGGCCCGGCTGTCCGGGTTGGCCGGGCTGTCCGGGTTGGCCTGGGGCGCCACCCTGCCCCGGCTGACCACCCGCGCCGGGCGCGCCACCTGGGCCCCCGTCGCCACCTGGGCCCCCGGAACCGCCGTCGCCGCCCCGGCCGCCGTCGCCACCGCGGCCCCCGATACCGCCGCGACCTCCGGCACCTCCGGCTCCCCCGGCACCACCGTGGCCGCCGGAACCGCCTGCGCCGGGCGCGGCGTTGTTGGGTGCGTCGCCGGTCATGTGCGCCGCGCCAGTGCTAGAGCCAGTTGAAGAAGCATCGTTCTGCCTTCCTGCAGGCGGCCATCCGAGTCCGCGTCAAGTACCGGTACTGCCGGACAGTACGCCAGGCATGGCAGAACCGATCGTGCGGGTGAAAGTACACCGCGACGGGTCCGGCGATAGAGAGGTCCATCGGCAGGCGTGGCGCGCCGATGTTCGTTGCAGCGCCGGCGACTTGGCGTCGCTGGCAGACCACACTGGTCAACCGCCGCTTGTCCCTTGTGAGGGACTCCTAGACGATGGTGCCGTTGAAGCCGACCTTGGCTGCATTACCGCCGGCCCCGGGGCTCCCGCCGCTGCCGCCACTACCGGGTGTGGGAGTGCCGAAAGGTGCGGGGCGGTGCCACCAGCGCCGCCGCCGCCGTCAGTGAAGGCCGCGGAGCTGTTGCCGCCATTATTGCCATCGACGTTGTTGTTCCTGCGACTCCGGCCGCGCCATTGGCCCCGCTGCCGCCGACGCCGCCGACCCGACCATCACCACCGAAATCGTCGGTCGTGCAACGGTTCCGACGCTGGAGAAGACCGACGAATTAGGTTGCGGATCTCCGCCTTTGATCGCGTTCGGAACCGGAGTCGGCAGCTTCCCCCCAACGGAGGCCGCCCGCCTGATGGTCGACGCGGTTCGCCGGCGATGCGGCAGAGCACATTCACAACCGCTGTACCG
>NZ_JBTNSY010000040.1:0-21782 GCF_054515735.1 Mycobacterium sp. ML4 | reverse complement strand
TTGCGCTGCTGCCGATGTGGTCTCGTGGGCTGTTGATCAGGCCCCCGTCTGCCCCCCCGCGGCCGGCGGTGTCGCTGGCGCAGGCGCCGGAGCGGGCGCGTTGACCGCGTTGATCACCTGCAGCATGTCGGGCTTCATGGCCATCAGCTGCTGGTTCCAGTAATTCCAAGAGTGGGTGCCGTTGCCCGGGAACTGGAACACTCCGTTGCGACCGCCGTTGGCCGCGTAGGTCTGCTGGAACTGCTGGTTGGTGCGCAGCGTGAGGCCCTCGAGGAATTTCGCCGGCATGTTGTCGCCGCCCAGGTCGCTGGGGGTGCCGTTACCGCAGTACACCCAGATTCGCGTGTTGTTGGCGACCAGTCGCGGAATCTGCATCATCGGGTCGTTGCGCTTCCAGGCCGGGTCGGTGGACGGGCCCCACATGCTGTTGGCGTTGTAGCCGCCCGAGTCGTTCATCGCCAGTCCGATCAGCGTCGGCCACCAGCCCTCGGACGGGTTGAGGAAGCCCGACAGCGACGCCGCGTAGGGGAACATCTGCGGGTAGTAGGCGGCCATCACCAGTGCCGAGCCGCCCGACATCGAAAGCCCCACTACCCCATTGCCCACCGGCGAGGTGCCCTTGTTGGCCTGCAGCCAGGCCGGCATCTCCCGGGTCAGGAACGTCTCCCATTTGTAGGTATAGCTCTGGCCGTTGCCCTGGGACGGCTGGTACCAGTCGCTGTAGAAACTGGACTGCCCGCCGACCGGCATGATGACCGAGATTCCTGACCCGTAGAACTCCTCGAAAGCCGGAGTGTTGATGTCCCAGCCGCTGTAGTCGTCCTGGGCGCGCAGGCCGTCCAGAAGATAGACCGAATGTGCTCCACCGCCTTGGAATTGGACCCGGATGTTGCGGCCCATCGCCTGCGACGGGATCTGGAGGTACTCGACCGGCAGGCCCGGCCGGGAGAACGCACCCGCGGTGGCTGACCCGCCGACCGCACTGACGAGACCGGTCAGCAGGGCAGCACCCAGAGCGGCGAACGCCAGCCTGCGAGGCATGGTTGTCGCTGCGCCACACAGCTTTTCAACGAACTTCATCGTTTCTACCCATCCCAACTTTCATCTGCCGCTGGTGCGGTGGAATCTGTTCTGGGGCGAGTGAAACACAGGCACCATCCCCGGCACGCCCGTCGCGGCCGTAGAACTTTGTCGCGGTTGGCTAACGATTGGGAGTCGGCCCCGATACCCGCTGACCCGGTCACCTACGGGTAACGAACGGCCACCGAAAGGGTATCGACGGCTTTTCGGTCGACGCCGAATGCGTTACGCGACCAGTCGGCGCAAAAATGTTGACGCCGTGATGATTCCGACGACAGGAGCCACGACCAGCACGATGACATCCGCAACGTGGAACGGGGTGCCGATCAACAGCGCGCGCAGCACGTCGACCTCGTAACTGAGCGGGTTGACCTTGCTCAGTGCATGCAACCAGCCCGGCATCACATCGACCGGATACAGCGCATTGGAGGCGAAGAACAACGGCATGGTGATGGCCTGACCGATGCCCATCAGGCGATCGCGGTTACGCACGAGACCGGCCAAAGTCATTGATAAGCAAGCGAAGAACGCTGCGCCGAGCATAACGGCAATCATCGCCGCCAGAATCCGCAGTGGGTTGACCGTCAACCCGATGCCCATCACGTAGGCCAGTATCAGCACGCCGACAACCTGTGCCATAGACCGCACACCGGCAGCGAACGACTTGCCGGTGATGAGGGCGGATGCCGGCGCCGGTGTCACCAGCAGCTTCGCTAACACGCCGGCGTCGCGGTCCCAAATGATCTGGATGCCATAGAAAATCGAGATGAACAGCGCCGACTGGGCGATGATTCCCGGCGCCAGGAACGCCTGATAGGTGACGTTGCCGGTGTCGATCACGTGCAGGCGGCTGAACGTGGTGCCGAAGATCAGCAGCCACAGCGCGGGCTGCACCATCCTCATCACCACCTCGGTCCGGTCGTGTCGCAACTTCTGCAGTTCCACGATCGCGAACGCGCCGACGCGACTCAACATCGCTCTGGCCCTGTCCAATCCGTGCGGAGCCCGGATCAGGCCGACGGTAGGTGAGTAGCTGCGATCAACCGACACGGCGAGCAACCCTTCTGGTGGAACGAATTTCATGAATGTCGGCCGAGTCTTCGGTCAGGCCGGATGCCGAGTAGTGGCGGAACACGTCTTCGAGGGTGGCCTGCGGTGACAGGGTCGCTTTCAATTCCTCGGGAGTCCCCTCCGCCTGCAACGCGCCGTGATGCATCAGGGCGACCCGATCACACAGGGCGTCGGCCTCTTCCATGTAATGCGTGGTGAGCAGGACAGTCATGCCGAACAGCTCCTGCATCCGCCGGACCTGTCTCCACACGCCGTCGCGCGCGATCGGGTCCAGGCCCACGGTTGGTTCATCCAGCACGAGCAGCGATGGCCGGTTGACCAGTGCTTGCGCCACTTCCAGGCGCCGCACCATGCCCCCGGAGTAGCTGGATGCCAGCTTGTCGGCGACGTCGAGCAGGTCCATGGCGGCAAGCGCCTGATCGACGCGCTCGGTGCGCTGGGCGCGCGGGACGCCGTAGAGGCGGGCGAACCACGTCACATTCTGCCGGCCGGTCAGCGCAGTTTCGATTGACAGCTGTTGCGGCACATAGCCGATGTTGCTGCGGATGTCGATCGTCTGGCTTCGTGCGTCCAGCCCGAAGATACGCAGTTCGCCATGCTGGACGGGCGCCAGTGTGGTCAGTACCCGCACGACGGTGGTCTTGCCGGCGCCATTGGGACCCAGCAGGCCCACCGTCTCGCCGGGCCGCACCGAAAACGTCACATCGTCGACCGCGGTGTGCTGGCCGTACCGATAGGTCAAGTGCCGGCAATCGATCGCGTCGGTCATATGCTTGGCTCCTGCAGCTTCTTCGTCATCCCCTCGAGCACCTCCAGCCCCTTGGCCAATACCCCGATCTGCTGGTCGTCAAGCTCATCGAGCAGTTCGGTGAGCACTGCGCGCCGGGCCGCAGCCGTCGCATCCATCACCTGCTGAGCGGACTCGGTCAGCCGCAACCGGCCGACGCGCCGGTCGGCGGGGTCGGGGCTGCGTTCCAGCAGGCCCGCGCAGGACAGCTTGGACACCAGGCTGGAGGCGGTGTTGGGCACCAGTCCTAGCTCGGCGGCCGCGACGCTGACGGACACCCCCGGTCGGTGCGAGACCAGACGCAGCAGCTCGGCCTGCGAGTCGGAGAGGTACCCCGTGCCGGCGGCGCGCCGAAGCTGGCGGCGGAACCTGCCCAGGATCCGCGGTAGGTCAGCCGCAAGATCGGTCGTTGTCTTTACCACGGTCGAAATAGCTCTGTAGGCGAGCTATTTATTCCCGGCGCATCGCCTCCGCCGGGGCCGACGCCGAGGTGTAGCCGGCCATGGCGGCAACCTGCTCCACCGTCAGTGACGTCGTTGCCGCAGTTGCCGGGCCGGTTCGATTCGGACCCGCTGCTGTAGGCCGTAGGGCGTGACGCCCAAGCCCTGGCGAACCCGTCGCTCCAGTGTGTCGTCGCGTGATTCCCGATTCGAGCGCGGTGGAGCGATACTGACGTTGCCGTCGAGGTGGCTTCCGTACTTCGGGCGGCGCCCTTCGTCGAGCCGGCGGACGCGGCCGGGATGCTGTTCGGTCATCAAGCCTGAGGCTCGAGCCGGTGCAGGCTGACTTTCAGGGACGCGTGCTCGATGGTTGCGGTCATGTACGTGCAGAACGGTTGCCTGCGGCGATCGGTCGGCGAGCCGGGGTTCAGCAGCCGTAGTCCGGTCAGCGTCGTGGTGTCCCAAGGTATGTGGCTGTGGCCGAACACCAACACGTCGGTCTCGGGGTAAAGCCGTGACATCCGCGTGTCCCGGCCTGCCGCACCACCCGTCTCGTGCACTACCGTGAACTGCAACCCGGCCAGTTTCACATCCGCGCGCTCGGGTAACCGCGATCGCAGCTCGTCGCCGTCGTTGTTGCCCCAGCACGCAATCACGCGCGCCGATCTGGCTTCGAGCCTGTCGAGCAGGTCCGGTGTCACCCAGTCGCCGGCGTGGAATACGACGTCCGCGGCGGCGACCTCGTCCCACACCTGGGTGGGTAGATCGCGGGCGCGTTTGGGGACGTGGGTGTCGGTGATCAGCAGGAGCCGCATAAGTTCTATGCATACCCGGACCAGAGGAGAGACCATGCGTACCTTCGAGTCAGTCGCCGACCTCGCCGCCGCCGCGGGGGAGACTATCGGGCAGAGCGATTGGGTGACGATTACTCAGGAATCGGTGAACCTGTTCGCCGACGCGACCGGGGATCATCAGTGGATTCACGTCGACCCGGAAAGGGCGGCCAAAGGACCGTTCGGGACGACCATCGCGCATGGATTCATGACGCTGTCGCTGCTGCCGCGGCTGCAGCACGACATGTACACCGTCAAGGGCATCAAGTTGGCAATCAACTACGGCCTGAACAAGGTTCGCTTCCCTGCTCCGGTACCGGTGGGATCGCGGGTGCGCGCAATTAGCTCGCTGGTCAGTGTCGACGACGTCGGCAGCGGTGCGGTGCAGGCGATCGTGTCGACCACCGTCGAGATCGAGGGGTCGGCCAAGCCGGCCTGTGTGGCCGAAAGCATCGTCCGCTACATCACCTAGCCTCATCCCCACGAGCAGACACAAAATCGCACGCTAACGGTGCTAAACGTGCGATTTTGTGTCTGCCCGCGGGGAAAGGTGGCGGGGGAAGGTCGCCGGGGAAAGGTCGCCCTAGAACTCCGCGATCGAGTGTTCCAGGCGGGCGGCCAGCCGCGCCTCCGCCTCGGCGCGCCGGGTGGGTATGTGCTGCGAGGGGAAAGGCGTTGTCACCGGCTGATATTCGCGTAGCGTGCGACGAGCTACCGTCATCTTGTGCAATTCGGTCGCGCCGTCGGCGATGCCCAGAGACTCGGCGGCCACCAACATCTTCACGAAAGGCATTTCATCGGAGACGCCGAGAGCGCCGTGCAGGTGTAGGGCCCGCTGGGCTACGTCGTGCAACACCTGCGGCATAGCCACCTTCACCGCCGCGATATCGCGGCGCACCTTCTGGTAATCGTGGTACTTGTCGATAAGCCACGCGGTGCGCAGCACCAGCAGCCGGAATTGTTCGATCTGGATCCAGCTGTCGGCGATCTTCTCCTGCGTCAACTGGAAATCCGAGAGCCGCCCGTGCCGGGTCTGGCGCGACACCGCCCGCTCGCACATCATGTCGAAAGCCCGGCGCGCCAACGCGATTGTGCGCATCGCGTGATGGATACGCCCACCGCCGAGCCGGGTCTGGGCGATCATGAACGCCTGCCCCTCACCGCCGAGCACGTGGTCGGCGGGCACCCTGACGTCGCGGTAGCGCACATAGCCGTGGCTCGCACGCTTGGACGATTCCGCACCTACCCCGACATTGCGGATGATCTCGATGCCGGGGGTTTCGGCCGGCACGATGAACAGCGACATCTTCTCGTAGGTGCGGCCCTCGGGATTGGTGACGGCCATCACGATGAAGAACGAGGCGTGCTTGGCGTTGGTGGAGAACCACTTCTCGCCGTTGATGATCCAGTCGTCACCGTCGCGGGTCGCCGACGTGACGAACAACCCGGGGTCCGAACCGCCCTGCGGCTCGGTCATCGAATAGCAGGAGGTGATCTCGCCGTCCAGCAGCGGTTGCAGATAGCGGGCCTTCTGCTGCTCGGTGCCGAACAGGGCCAGGATCTCGGCGTTGCCCGAATCCGGTGCCTGACAACCGAACACCGAAGGCGCCCAGCGTGAACGCCCGAGAATCTCGTTCAGCAGCGCCAGCTTCACCTGGCCGAAGCCCTGTCCGCCGAGCTCGGGACGCAGATGGGCTGCCCACAACCCCTGTTCCTTCACCTGTTGTTGCAACGGCCGAAGGACCGCCATCATCTCCGGGTTCTGCTTGTCGTAGGGATCCAGCGCGACGAGATCCAGCGGTTCGAGTTCGTCGACCATGAATTTCTCGACCCAGTCCAGCTTGGCCTGGTATTCCGGGTCCGTTTCGAAGTCCCACACGGTTGGCCACCGTTCCCCGGCGCAGCGCCGCGCCGGCATCGTTGATGGAGTCACACCATCGTAGGATCAGCGCAGTTTGGGTAGCACGCTGGTGCGGTAGAACTCGATCGCGGTGACCGGGTCGTCCTGCGGGAAGTGCAGGAAGGGCACGGCCTCCGCGTCGAGAACCGACTGCACCGCTTCGATGTGGGTGGCCGCGTCGGTGCCCACGGTCCAGTTGCCCAGCACCTTCTGGTTCGAGTTCACGTCGGCGGCGCGCTGGATCTCGACGGGGTTGGGCTGGTCGACGGCCCCGGCGGTGAATCGCCACAGCGACGCTGCGCGGGCCGCGGTGGCGCTGTCTCCGACGACGGCAAAAAGCTCGGCGCGCTTGCCCATCGTGGCGGGGTCGCGGCCGGCCTGCCGCGCGCCGGCGGCGAATGCCGCGAGCAGTTTCGGGTCCTTCACGTCGTGCGCCTGTGCGATCCACCCGTCGCCGTAGCGGCCGGCCAATGTTGCGCTCTTGGGGCCGCCGGCGGCTACGAAGATCGGCGGAGGTGTCGGCGGGACGTCGTAAAGCTTCAGCGCGTTGGTCTGGAAATAACGTCCCGCGAATGAGATTCGTTCACCGCTCCACAGCTGGCGGATCAGTCCGATGGCCTCGACGAGGCGGTCGTGGCGTTCAGCGTAGGTGCCGTAGGTGTTGGTCGCAGCCTGTTCGTTGAGCCGTTCGCCGGTGCCCAGGCCGAGGAACACCCGGCCCGGGCTCAGCAGCGCCAGCGAGGCGAAAGCCTGCGCCACCGTCGCGGGGTGATAGCGATAGGTTGGGCAGGTCACCCCGGTGCCGAAGGAAATCCGGCTGGTGCTGTTCCCCACCAATGCCAGGGTCAGCCACGGGAACATCGAATGGCCCTGGTTGTCCTGCCATGGCTGCAGGTGATCACTGGCCCACACGTACTGAAAGCCGGCCTTCTCGGCCGCCTGAGCCTGTGCGACGAGCTGGTCTGTGCGGAATTGCTCGTGCGACAACACCAATCCGACGGCCTTGCCCGGGGGTGGGCTGGGGTTGGCCGGTGCGTTGCCACCCCGCGACTCGCAGCCGGACAGCCCCACGGTGGCGGCCACGCCCGCCCCGGCGGCCAGTTGCGCCAGTGTCCTTCGCGAGATGCCGGTCATCGCATCGGAATACCCTCGACCCCGGTCGGCACACCTGCGGGATGCCGGCTGGCGTGCCTCACGTCACCCACCTACGGTGAGTGAGGTGACTCCCCACGCGCGTCCGGCGCGCAAAGCTGACATCGCAGAGTTGAGCCGCACCCTGGGTCGTGCGTTTTTCGACGATCCGGTCACCATGTGGATCCTTCCCGACGATTCCGCGCGGCGAAAGCACCTGGGTCGGTTGTTCGCCACCATGACCCGTCATCACCATATGGCCGGAGGCGGCGTGGAGGTGGCGACCGACGGATCGGCCATCGGCGCGGCCGCACTGTGGGATCCGCCGAATAAATGGCGAGAGTCGCGCTGGGCCGAGCTGGCGCAGCTACCGACTTTTCTGAGGATCTTCGGCTCGCAATCGAAGCGCGGGCGCACGGTGCAGGAGATGATGAAGCGCGCGCACCCGGAAGAGCCGCACTGGTACCTGGCGGTGATCGGCAGCGACCCCGGCGTTCGGGGCCGCGGTTTCGGGCAGGAATTGATGCGGTCCCGGCTGGATCGGTGCGACGCCGAGTACTGCCCCGCATACCTTGAATCGTCCAAGGCCGAAAACGTGCCCTATTACGAACGTTTCGGTTTCCGGGTCACCGGGGAGATCGAACTTCCCGAGGGCGGGCCAAAGCTGTGGCCGATGTGGCGCGATCCGCAGTGACGGCGCAGCGATTCCAAACTCGCGGTCCGGGGTTTGACGGTCGCCTTCGCCTCGGAACTCCCGCCTGATTTGATCCGGGTCAACGCGATTGCGCCTGTTATGACTGACACCGAGAGTGCGCTGGCCGCCGTGCCGCGGTCACTGGTCGAGGATTCCGTTCATGATCTGCAGCTGGTCCACCGCATGTGCACCATGGGCGACGTGGTGGCGCCAATGCTCTACCTGTGTTCGAAGGAGGCGTCGTTCATCACCGGTGAAACCCTCAGAGTCAGCGGCGGTTACCCGCTCTCGGTCTGACCGGGTTTAGCGCCGGGAGCGCTGGGAAATCACCGGGCTATGGAAACCGGCCCCGGAGACACCCTGGATCCCAGCGAGTCCACCGACTCCGACGAGCTGCTCAACGATGACGGAGACATCGTCGTCGACCCACCCGAGGGTTGGAGCGAGGCCGACAAGTTCGGTATGACGGCGCGCGAGGAGCGGGAAGGCGAATCGCTGGACCAGCGGCTCGCCGAGGAAGAACCGGACGTCATCCCGGATGTCGAGCCTGCTGATGTAACCCCGGGCCGTGCGCACCGCGGCCAGATCGACGGAGTTCCCGAAGATGGCCCTTCGTTGTTCCAAGTCGTTGACGAGTGACTCAGGGTTCGCTCTTCCAGGCTGTCACGCCGATGGCGATCATGCGAAGTTGTTTGACCGCGATCCGGTGAATCTCCTCGAGCGCCTCAGCGCTCTGAGCGTCCTCGATGGCCTCGGCGGTGACAATCATCGCGTTGACGAAAAGGCTTGCCAGCACGTTGAGATCCTCGGTGCTCCACTCGTTAAGCCTGGGGAAGCGCGCCAGGTCGGTGGCCAGTTCTGACACGATCAACCGGATCTCGGTGCGGATGGCATAACGCAGTACCGACACCCCGGTCGAGCGTTCGCGCGAGATAAAACGCCAGTGCTCGCGCTGATCGGCGACGCTGCCGATCAGGATCTCCACCGAGGACTCGATGACCCGGCTGGGGTCGAGCTTGCCGGCGCGGGCGCCGCGCAGCGTGTCGCGCAGGCTGCGGAAGGACTCGTCGATCAGCACCAGGCCGAGTGCCTCCATCGACTCGAAGTGGCGGTAGAACGCCGCAGGCACGATCCCGGCCTCGCGGGTCACCTCACGCAGGCTCAGGCCGCTGAAGCTGCGGTCGTTGAGCGCCTTGAGCGCCGCGGCGATGATCGCCCGCCGGGTTGCTTCCTTGCGTTCCTCACGCGAGGGCGTATCACGGGCGCTTTCGCGGCTCCGTTCCCGGCTCGACCGCCGCGAGTGTGAGCTAGGAGTACGACTGTTCACTATGTGAACCCTAACACAGAACCATTGAAAACCCTTGACCACCTGCGCCGACCGATGTCACGGTGTACACATGTTCACTCAAACTTTCCCTAAGGCGATCGCCAAGCGAGTCCTGAGTTCCGACCTCGTTGATCTGCTCACCGGGCCGCACGGCGTTGACCGGTACACCGAGCTCGTCACGCCGACGTGGACCTCGGGCGAGGCCCGCGCCAAAGTGGTCGATGTCCGGCGGACCACACCGCGCAGCGTCACCCTCACCCTGGCTCCGAACGCCGCGTTCACCGAGCGCTACAGCGTCAGGGCCGGGCAATTCGTCAACGTGACCGTCGAGATCGACGGCCGGATGCACTCGCGGTGCTACTCGCCGGCCAACGTCGAAGGCAGCCCTGAAATCGAGCTGACGATCGGCGTCCATGACGGCGGGCTGGTGTCGACCTACCTGTACGAGCGGGCGCACCGCGGCATGGTGGTCGGCCTCGACGGCGTCGGCGGGGACTTCGTCCTGCCGGAGAAGGCACCGCGCCGCATCCTGTTCATCTCCGGCGGCAGCGGAATCACCCCGGTGATGGCGATGCTGCGCACCCTGGTGGCGCGTGGCCACGATGGTGACCTTGCCTTCGTGCACTATGCCCGCACTCCCGCCGAAGCGTGCTACCGCGAGGAACTCGCCGCGATGCGCGGGGTTCGGGTATTGCACGGGTTTACCCGTTCGGGTTCGGGTGACCTTGACGGCCGTTTCGACGCCCCGCATCTGGCCGCCGCGATGGAAGCACCCGACGCGGTGTTCGTCTGCGGGCCAGACGCTTTGGTCGACGCCGTCAAGGGCCTTTGTGAAAATGTGTTCACCGAAAGTTTCGTGCCGCCGGTGTTCGAGCCGCCGGCCAACCCGACCGGCGGACGGGTCAGCTTCGCCGACAGCGATGTCGAGGTCGAGGATGACGGCCGGTCGCTGCTGGAACAGGCCGAAGCGGCCGGTCTCACCCCGCAGAACGGGTGCCGGATGGGGATCTGCCACACGTGCACGCGCCGCAAGACCTCCGGCACCGTGCGCAACCTGGTCACCGGCGCCGTCTCCACCGGCCCGGACGAGAACGTGCAGATCTGCGTCACGGTCCCGGTCGGCGACGTCGAAATCGCCCTCTGACAACCATTCAAGGAGAAAAGCCATGTCACACAACAAGATCGCTCTGACCAAGGACCAGGCCGACGCCTTCGGCCGCGAACTCGACGCCATCAGGGAACGGGTGATGGCCGGCCTCGGCGAACAGGACGCCGAGTACATCCGCAAGGTCATCAAGACCCAACGTGCCCTGGAAGTCGGCGGCCGTGCGTTGCTGTTCCTGCCGCCCACCTGGTTGTTCGGCACCGCGATGCTCGGGATCGCGAAGATCCTGGACAACATGGAGATCGGTCACAACATCATGCACGGTCAGTACGACTGGATGCGTGACCCGACGATCTCCGGCCGCGACTTCGAGTGGGACACCGCCTGCCCGGCCGACCAGTGGCGGCACTCGCACAACTACATGCACCACACCCACACCAACATCGTCGGCATGGACCGCGACATCGGCTACGGCATCATCCGGATGAGCGAAGACCAGCCCTGGCAACCCTACTTCCTGGGCAACCCGGTTTACGCGTTCCTGCTGATGGTGCTGTTCCAGTACGGCGTCGCCCTACATGAGCTGGAAACCGAGCGCATCCGCTCCGGTGAGATCTCGCTGCGTGACAAGCGCGAGACGCTGCGCGAGATCTGGAAGAAGACCCGGCGGCAGACGCTCAAGGACTACGTGGCGTTCCCGCTGCTGGCCGGGCCGTTCGCGCCGTTCGTGTTCACGGGCAACCTCACCGCCAACCTGATGCGCAACGTGTGGTCCTACATGATCATCTTCTGCGGGCACTTCCCGGACGGCACCCAGGAATTCTCGGTCGAGGAGACCAAGGACGAGACCCGCGGCCAGTGGTACTTTCGCCAGGTGCTGGGCTCGGCGAATCTGACCGGCGGCAAGATCTTCCACCTGCTGTCGGGTAACCTGTCGCACCAGATCGAGCACCACCTGTTCCCGGACATGCCCGCCCGCCGGTACGCCGAGATCGCGCCGGAGGTTCAGGAGATCTGCGAGCGCTACGGCATCCCCTACAACAAGGGGCCGCTGCTCAAGCAATTCGGCACCGTCGTCCGCAAGATCGTCCGCCTCAGCGTCCCGGACTCGTGGTGGGGTAAGGCCGGGACCGAGCAGCAGAACGCGGTCGAAGCGGTGCCGGTCGCCGCATAGTTTGATTCTTATACACCGAAGCCCGGGGCTCTGTTGATCGAAGCCTCGGGCTTTCGGGTGGACAATGACCATGTGGAGTGGACCGGCGCGCGATATTCCGACAAACCGACCGTGGAATCCTGGACATGGGTGGACGCCGAGCCGCAGCGAGTGTGGAGTCTGGTCTCCGACATCGAACTGATGCCGACCCTCAGCAACGAGTTGCGGTCCGTGGAGTGGCTGGACGGGATCAGCGAGCCCCGGATCGGTGCGCGGTTCATCGGACACAACGAACATGACGCGTTCGGACGCTGGAGCACCACTTCGCATATTGTGACTTTCGACCAGCCACGTGAATTCGCTTGGGCGGTAGGTGAACCCGAGTACCCCGCGGCGACCTGGCGGTTTCGGCTGACGCCGCGGGACGGCGGTACCGTGCTCTCGTTCTGGACACAGATGGGCCCGGGCCGTTCGGGGCTGTCGAACGCCATCGACGCGATGCCCGACAAGGAGCAGAAGATCGTGTTCGTGCGGCTGCGGGAGTTCGAGGCCGCGATCGACAAGACTCTGGCCGCGATCAAGAGGCTGGCCGAACACGGGGTGCGGTGATGCGGACTGCGACGACGGTCGAATTGTCCGCGGGCGCAGCAGAAACCGTTGCCTTTGTGGTCGAGGCCGAGCGGCTCGGGCTCGATATGTGCTGGGTTGCCGAGGCGTGGGGTACCGACGCTCCCTCGGCGCTGGGTTATCTCGCGGCCCGCACCGAGAAGATGCTGCTGGGTTCCGGGGTCATGCAGGTGGGCACCCGCTCGCCGGTGCTCGTCGCTCAGACGGCGATCACGTTGTCCAACCTCTCGGGTGGCCGATTCCTGCTAGGGCTCGGTGCGTCCGGCCCGCAGGTGATCGAGGGCTTGCACGGCGTCACGTTCGAGAGGCCATTGGCCCGCATCCGCGAGACCGTCGAGATCGTCCGGCAAGTCTTCGACGGCGGCAAAGTCTCCCACTACGGAAAGGAGTTTCAGATACCGCGGCCGGGTGGCGAGGCGAAGCCGATGCGATTGTCGACCCACCCCGAGCATCCGATTCCGGTCTACCTGGCCAGCCTGTCACCGGCCATGCTGCGGCTGACCGGGCAGCTCGCCGACGGCTGGCTGGGTACCAGCTTCGTCCCGGAAGGCGCTGCCCAGGCCTACTTCGCCCACCTGGACGAGGGCTTGGCCGCCTCCGGGCGCAGCCGCGATGACCTCGACATCTGTCAGGGCGCCGAGGTCGCGTTCGCGGCCGACGAAGACGCCCTGCACGCCATGGTGGCCGGACGCAAGACCGAACTCGCGTTCAGCCTTGGCGGGATGGGGTCGGCCAGCACCAACTTCTACAACCGGGCCTACAGCCGCCAGGGCTGGAGCGAGGTGGCCGCCGCGGTGCGGGACCGGTGGCAGGCGGGCGACCGCCCAGGTGCGGTCGCGCTGATCACCGACGAGATGGTCCTGGCGACAACGCTGATCGGCACCGAGGCGATGGTGCGCGCCCGCCTTGCGGTGTGGCGCGATGCCGGTGTGAACACCGTCCGGCTCTATCCGGCGGGCGAGACACTGGACGCCAAGCTGGAGACGTTGGGCCGGGCGATCGAATTGGTGCGCCGAACGTGAACTGAAGGCGGTTTTTTCGCGATTTTGCCGCCGTCATTTCACGTTCGGCGCGGGGGGACGTGGTGGGTCACGCAAATCACGCGGGTTTCGCCAGCGTGCCCGATCTGATCGCCGGCACCAAAGGTCGAACACGCCGCTAGGAAGGCTCGGCCGGTGCGTCGGTCACCTTGACCAGCTGGACCTCCGGACGGTCCGGCACCGAGTCGGCGAGGAACCACCGAAACGCGAGGTTCCCGCGCGGATAGCCCAGTGTGGTAAGGGAATTGGGGTGAGCTGTCGCGGCAGCCGACAAGACGATCGTCATCGACCCGTCACTGTTCGGGACGGCGCTGTGCCCGTTGACCGAACACCGTGCGTCCGATGCGCCGTAGGTGGCCATGAACTGGTTCCAGACCACCATGTTCCAGAACCGGCACGACGGCGGGCGGTGTGTGATGACCAGTGCCTCGTCCTCGTCGAGCACGAAGCTGCCGTAGGCGTAGCACGCGTCGCGCGCTGACCAACCGAAGTTGGCATCCGGAACCTGGTAAGGATCTGCGAATTCATTTGCGGCATAGGCGACTTCGTGTCCCAGGGCATGTGCTTCATCACCGCGGGTACCCACCGGCAGCGGCACGATGGCGAACATGGTGCGCAACCACGTGGCTGCCGCGCGCAACCGGGCCGCGGTTTCGGAGTCGCCGTGCCGAATCGGGTCCGGTGCGTCGAGTGCCTCGATATTCCAGACGACGGGGCGGCCGGTCAGCGGATCGGCCTGGTAGTCGCGCGTGATCAGCGCGGCCGCATCCGGCGTCGGCGGGAATTCGAAGGAGAAGTTGCCCTGGTCGTCGATGGCCAGGTCGGTGTCGCGGACGATGGCGACGACGCGGTCCGACCAGGCGCCCGGTGACGGCTCGTTGTAGGCGGTCACCGAAAAGTACACACTGTCACCCTTGTTGCCGCTGACGCGGTAACGGCGGTTCGGGTCGACCGGGCACATGAAATAGTAGGCGTCGGTGTTGTCGCCGCCCCATCGTCGGTCGCGACGGAAAGGGGTGTTGACGGCGACGAACTGGGGCCGACCCGGCTCCGGGAAGAGGTAACTGTCGAACGCCACACCGAGCGTGGCGCCGAGCATGCGATAACCGTCGGCGACGTGCCGGTCGTCGGTCACCGCACGGTCGCCCTCGAGAAAGGACCGGCCGAGTTCACTTAGGGTGGCGAGCAGCTCTTTCCAGGCCGTCGTCGATTCGTGCGTCATGCGCCGATTCCTTTCAGCAGCAACGTCGTAGTGCGATCGATCCAGGTGTCATCGAGTGCCGCGGGACGGGTGAGCAGGCCCAGCAGCGTCACGCCGGCCACCGCTTCGGCGAGTTCGGGCGCCGTCACGTCGGAACGGACTTCGCCCCGCGCCGCGGCTTTGGCCAGCATCGCGTGGAGCCCGCCGCCGATGAGTCCGGCGAAACGCTCCAACAGCGCCGCGTGCAGGGTGGGGTCGGCGGCCATCTCGCCGATCAGCCCGGGCAGCGCCGCCCTGGCGGCCGGGGTGCTCAGAACTTCCTTTGTGCGGCAGACTATTTCGCGCAGGTCCTGCCGCAGCGATCCGGTGTCGGGGATCTCGGTCGCGGCCCCGATCGGGAAGACCGCCTCGTGCACCAGGTGCGCCTTGCTCGGCCACCGCCGGTAGATCGCCGGCTTGCTGGTGCCCGCCCGGCTGGCGATCTCCGAGACCAGCAGACCCGGATAGCCCGTTTCTGCCAGTAGCTCGACCGTGACGTCCAAGACCGCCGCGTCGATGCGCGGGTTGCGGGGCCGGCCGAGGTCTTCTGCCATTACGAAACTGAGAGTAACATAAGTCGCCGTGACTGATACTGTCGCCTTGGATGACCTGGCTCAGCCCCGTTTCAGCGCCGCAGCGCAGCCGATCCTGGACATGATGGCCGCGCTGGCGCCGAATTGTCCGCTGGACGCCGCCGCGCTGCACGCGCAGGCCAGCGCGGACACGGGTCTGCACGATTTCGGTCCGGGCGACTACCGGGAACGGCTCGAGGTCTATCTGTCCGCGCTGCGCGACGTCGACGGACTGCACCCGGCCGGGGTGGTCAACTTCTACGGGCAGCTACTGCAGCTGCTCAAGAACCGCCTGCTGTTGGCCGACCTGCTGCACCGCCACCCTGAGATCAACGACATCGAACTGCGCTCGCCGGTAGTGATCGCCGGATTGCCCCGCACCGGCACCACTCACCTGCACAACCTGCTGGCGTCAGCGCCCACCTTCCGGACCATGCCTTACTGGGAGAGTAACGAGCCTTTCCCGCTGCCGTCGGAGGCTGGTATCACGCCGGATCCGCGGCGTGCCCGGATGGATGTTGCGGTCAGCGTGATCAATCTGGTGATGCCGCATTTCGCCCTCATGCACGAGATGACCACCGATCACGTCCACGAAGAGATCCAATTGCTGGCCAACGACTTTTCGACGATGCTGTTCGAGACGCTGGCCCATGTGCCCGCCTGGCGCGACTATTACCAGGCCCATGATCAGACGCCGCACTACCGCTACCTCGCCACCCAACTCAAGGCGATGCAGTTCCTGCGCGGCGGGCAGCGCTGGCTGCTCAAATCACCTCAGCATCTCGAGCAGGTGCCCGTACTGAATCACGTCTTCGGCGACAGCATCGTCGTCTTCACCCACCGCAACCCGGTGCCGGTGGCCCTGTCGATGGTCGCGATGATCACCTACTCGGCTCGCATGCACCGCTCACCGGTGCCGGTCGAGCAGATCGCCGGGTACTGGATCGACCGCCTCGAACAGATGCTCAACGCTCTGGTCCGGGATCGCGACGTGATCGGCCCGGACCGTTCCGTCGACGTCCGCTTCGACAACTTCATGGCCGACGAACTCGGCACGGCCGAGCGGCTCTACGCACTGGCCGGCGAACCGTTTACCGAGGCCGCAATCATGGCCGTCACCGACTATCTGGCCAATCATCGCCGCGGCCGCCTGGGTGCCGTGGCCACGTCCTATGAGATGTTCGGTCTTGCCGAAGACGATCTACGGGCCCGGTTCGCGCCGTATGTCGAACGGTTCCTGGAGTAGCTTCAAGGCATGACAACCCTGCCCGAGCTGGACGGCGTCGAACACCGGTTCATCGATGTGGGCGGGGGTGTCACCATCCACGTCGCCGACGCCGGTCCGGCCGACGGGCGGGCGGTGATGCTGGTGCACGGGTTTCCGGAGAACTGGTGGGAGTGGCACGAGCTGATCGGGCCGCTGGCCGCCGACGGCTACCGGGTGCTGTGCCCGGACCTGCGTGGCGCCGGCTGGAGTTCGGCGCCGCGGTCGACGTACACCAAGGACGAGATGGCCGGTGATCTCGCCGCGTTGCTGGACAAGCTGGGGGTCGCCACGGTCACGCTGGCCGCTCATGACTGGGGTGGGCCGGTGGCGTTCATCCTGATGCTGCGCCACCCCGAGAAAGTGACCGGCTTCTTCGGGATGAACACCGTGGCGCCCTGGGTGAAGCGTGATCTGTCGTCGGTTCGCAACATCTGGCGGCTCTGGTATCAGATCCCGATCTCGCTGCCGGTGATCGGGCCCCGCCTGCTCAGTGATCCCAAGGCCCGGTTAGCCCATCCGGTGGTGAAATGGGTCGGAGGCGGGTTCAGCATCCCCGACGACGACCTGCGGCTGTACATCGACTGCATGCGGCAGCCCGGCCACGCGGAGGCCGGCTCGCGGTGGTATCGGTCGTTTCAGACCGGGGAGATGTTGCGCTGGATGCGTGGGGAATTCGCTCCAAAAAACGGGGCGCGGGTTGAGGTGCCGGTTCGCTGGCTCTCCGGTGTTGAAGATCCGGTGATCACGCCGGATCTTACCGACGGGTATGCCGAGTACATCACCGATTTCGAGGTCGAGCTGGTCGACGGGGTGGGCCACTGGATCGTCAGCCAGCGTCCCGATCTGGTGCTGGACCGGCTGCGCGCGTTCCTCAGGGCTGGACCAGGATCCTGATCGGGTTGCCCTCCTGGCGCTCCAGCATCTCGATGCCGGCGTGGAGGTCCTGCAACGGGATGACCTGGCTGATGGATCGTGAAAGATCAAGGCGCCCATAGGAAACCAGCTTGGCCAAGGTTTCGATATCGACGTTCTGATAGCCCAGGTGCCCCAGCGCCTGCTTGCGACTCAAGCCGAACATGGCGGTGGGGCCAACGCTGGGTGCTTCCGCGCTCATGCCCACGCCCACCAACCGGCCACCGGCGGTCAGGGAATCCAGCGCCTGCTCGAAGGTCGCCTTCAGACCTACGGCGTCGAAGGCCACATCCAGCTTCCGTCCGCCGGTGACTTCGGCGATCCTGTCCTGCAACTGGTCATCACGAGTGTCGAATGCATAGTCCGCGCCGATCTGCAGCGCGCGCTCGAGCACCGCCGGGTTGATGTCGAGTGCGATCACCGGCACCGCACCCACCAGCTTGGCCAGCTGGACGATGTGGGTGCCGACGCCGCCGACGCCCCACACGCCGACCGATTCTCCGATCGTGACCTTGCCGGTGCGCACGACGGCGCCGAACGGCGTGGAGACCGCGTCGGCCAGGATGGCGGCCTGTTCGAGTGGAACGTTGTCGGGGACCCGGGTCAGGCCCACCGTCTGGGCCAGGGTGTATTCGGCCCACGCGCCGTCATAGGCGAAGGCCATCAACTGAATTCGCAGACAGTTCGACAGCTCGCCGCGACGGCAGTTCGGACAGGCCTGGCAGGGGCGCCCGGCCGCGACCACCACGCGGTCGCCCTCGGACCAGCCGGTCACCTCCGGCCCGAGTTTGGCGATAGTGCCGGAGGCTTCGTGGCCCTGGGTCACGACCGGCGCCTGAGGCGGAAACGTGCCGTTGATCAGGCTCAGGTCCGAATGGCAGATCCCGCAGAACGCCACCTTGACCAGAACTTCGCCGGGGCCGGGCTCGGGAATGGGAACGTCTTCCAGCACAACGTTTTTGGTGTCGGCGTAGAAGCGCTCGGCGCGCATGGTTGCGGTCATTCGACGCCGATCGTGACTTCGGTGGACTTGATGAAGACCGTCGCCGGCTGACCCGCTTCGAGACCGAGGTCGAGCGCGGCGTCCTTGGTGATCGATGACGTGACGATCTGATCACCTCCGTCGAGCCGAATCTTGACGATCGCCATCACACTGCCGAGGTTGACCTCGGTGATGGTGCCCTTGAGTTGGTTTCTGGTCGACAGGCGCATCGTATGGGTCCTCCGGTGATGACATTCGCGGCCAATCGAGCCTAACGCCGCCGAGGAAGCGTAGCTTGTCCGATGGACCGGGCTCGGCTCATTGAGCGCTGACCGGGCGAACCAGGTCCGTCATCATTCGATTGAATTTGGCTGGTTCGTCCACAAACGGCTCGTGTCCAGACTTCTCGAACCACACCAGCTCCTTCGACGGTGCACTCAGTGCATCGAAGTATGCGACGCTGTGCTCGGGAGGCACCCAATGATCGCGACGGCCGAGGAAGAAGAACACGGGCATCTGCACCGCTGGCGCAAGAGCAAGAAGATTGAGCTTCGCTACCTGCGTCCACATCGCGTCGATGGAGAACCGGAAGCCGCGCAGCAGGTCAGGCAGCTCAAGGATCGATGATTCCGGTCCGCCGAGCATTATCCGACCGATGTGCCATAACGCTCTTGGTTTCAGTTGGCCGTCGGTCTGCTGCAGAAACGTGCGCTCGGCGAACAACGCGGCCGAGTCCGGGTAGGGCGGCGGGCCGATGGCGCGCAGCTTGTTAAGGGCCTTGCGATAGCCGCGACGCTGCGCCTCGGCGAGGGCAAAAGCATAGGATGCCGACTCGCCGGCTGCCCAATCGCCGATCTGGCCACTGCCGACGTAAACCGAGACCTTCTGCGGAAATCGGGTGGCGTACAGCACACCCAGTGCAGAGCCCCAGGAGTGACCGAAGATCACCACCTTGGCGAATCCGAGGCGTGCGCGCACCAGATCGACCAATGCGTCAAGATCGGCGATGAACTGCTGCACCGTCATCGAAGATCTCGGGATGCGCGGAGAAAACGACTTTCCGGCGCCGCGCTGGTCCCAAGAGACCACGGTAAAGCCTTCCTCCAAGGGGGCATTGAAGTGCCGGAAAAGCCGCATCTCGCTAAAGCCGGGCCCGCCATGCAGATGCACAAGCGGCGGATTGGTCACGCTCGCGCCCCGGATCATCACCCATTGATCGATTCCACCCAAGCGGTGGTACCCGACTTCAGCGATGCTGCCCGGAAGGACCTGGCCGGTGGCGGTGCGAAACGGCGGTGTATGTCCTGGATTCCGCATGGCACCGCCCTAGTGCCGCGGACCGAGCAGTGCTACGGACGCATCCACGGCCGGTTCGACGATGCTGCGTACCGGCCTGCCATCCTCGACCGCCAACGCCACCAGTTCACGCAGGCCGCCCACCAGGATCACCGCCAACGGGACGGTCAGCGGCGGCAGGTTGGCGCGCCGGAATCCCGGACTGCCACTGAGATCGACGAGCAAGCCGGTGAGCAACTCCAGTCCCTGGCGTTGAACGGGGCGGGCGTAATCGCCCAGCGAGGGAAGCTCGCGGATCCAGCTCAGCGTGACGGCCGGCCGGGATTCGATGTTGCCGACGTAGCCTTCGACGGCCTGCCGGATCTGCTGGTGCCAGTCCGCTTCTGGATCGACCGCCGCCCGGATGTCCTCGGCCATGATCTCGATCTCGGCGCGCAACAAATCCAGAAAACATTGTTCCTTGCTGGGAAACCGGTCGTAGAACGTGCGCTTGGAGGTGCGGGCGTGGCGGACGATGTCGGCGACCGTCGTAGCCCGATACCCGCGCTCGCCGATCGACACGGCCAGGCCGTCGAGTAGCCGCAACCGAAAAGGATCGGGTTCAGAGGCGACGGTGTCGTCAGCCACTGCGGTCACAACCGGCCCCTTCGCTTGTCAGGTTTGGTACCACAGAGTACCGTACGGGGAAAGCCGCTGGTACACCGCAGTACCACCCCTCGAAAATGGGGCAGACGTAGGGAGTCGCACCTTCGTGAGCCAAGCAATCGACGCGCCCGCCGTGCCCGAGGTCAAATTGCCGCCGGCGACCCGCATCCCGAAGCTGTTGCAGGGCCTGATCTTCGGGTTCTCCCGGAAAGGGCTGTTGCGGCGCCTCGCCGACCGCTACGGCGCCGCCGTCACCATGCACATCCCCATGTACGGCCACATTGTGATGGTGTCGGATCCGCAGCTGGCCAGGCAGGTCTTCACCACCAGCCCGGACGAACTCGGCAACATTCAGCCCAACCTCAGCCGGATGTTCGGATCGGGCTCGGTCTTCGGCCTGGAAGGCGACGACCACCGGCGCCGGCGCCGCCTGCTGGCGCCGCCATTTCACGGCAAGAGCATGAAGAAGTACGAGACCATCATCGAAGAGGAAACACTGCGCGAAACCGCGGGCTGGCCCGGAGGCCAGCCGTTCGCGACCTTGCCGTCGATGATGCACATCACTCTCAACGCCATCCTGCGCGCAGTCTTCGGCGCCGAGGGTGCCGAACTCGACGAGTTGCGCCGGATCATCCCGCCGTGGGTCACGCTGGGCTCCCGGCTGGCCGCGGTGCCCAAACCGACGCGGGACTATGGCCGCTACAGCCCGTGGGGCAGGTTGTCGGAGTTTCGGCGGCAATACGACCTGGTGATCGACAAGCTGATCGACCGGGAGCGTTCAGATCCGAATTTCGCTGACCGTAATGATGTGCTCGCACTGATGCTGCGCAGCAAGTACGACGACGGTTCGGTGATGTCTCGCAAGGACATTGGCGACGAACTGCTGGCGCTGTTGGCCGCCGGACACGAAACCACCGCCTCCACTCTGGCTTGGGCTTTCGAGCGGATCACCCGCCACCCCGCGCTGCTCTCGGCGCTCTCGGAGGAGGCTCAGGGCGACGGAAACGAGTTGCGTCAGGCCACCATACTGGAAGTGCAGCGGGCCCGGACCGTCATCGATCTGGCGGGCCGGCACGTCTATCCGCAGACGTATCGACTCGGTGAGTGGGTGATACCCCGTGGATACACGATCATCGTCAACATCGGTCGGATACACCAGAACCCGGAAGTCTTTTCCGAACCCGAACGCTTCGATCCGCAGCGTTATATCGGGGGCAAACCGCCCGCGTTCGCCTGGATACCGTTCGGCGGCGGCACCCGTCGTTGCGTGGGTGCCGCGTTCGCGAACATGGAGATGGATGTCGTGCTGCGAACGGTGTTGCGCCAGTTCATAGTTGAGAGCACCACTGCGCCGGACGAGCGCTGGCACGGCCGTGGGGTGGCGTTCGTCCCCAAAGACGGCGGCCGAATCGTGGTGCGCCGGCGCCGATAAGTTCGCGTGCGCGATCGAGTCTGCGGTGACGGCATCGAGCCTGCGGCGAGGGCTTGCGATAGGTCCTCAGCGATGTGATAAAGGTCGGGTCTGGTGACACGTTCCTGACCGGCACACCAAGGGCCACCCTACGCAACGCCGCGATCGGCCTGCCCCGGCTCGACGGCCACGACAACATCGCCAAAAGCGTTGCGCCATCACGCCCGAAACCCTCACAGGCCAGTCGAACTACTACTGAACAGGTGTAA
>NZ_JBTNSY010000039.1:0-23912 GCF_054515735.1 Mycobacterium sp. ML4 | reverse complement strand
GCTCAACTACACCATCACCGTTTCCGAAATCACCGGATACTTCAACCTCGATGTGTTCGGCGATATCCCGGTGATCGGTAACATCACCCCAGCCGATATCGACGGGTTCACGATTCAGTCGATTCCCTTCAGCGGACTCGACGACGATATCGGCGGTAAGGTCGTCGGCACGATTGGCCCAATCTCCTTCTCGGACATCACATTCAGCGTCGCCAGTCCCGCGGTGAACCTCAACTTCGGCAACGCCGATGGCTCGCCCGTGGTGGACATCGGTGGCAACGGCAGCGTCGGCCCCATCTACATCCCGCTCATCGACATCCCGGCCAGTGCGGGGTACTTCAACTCCACCACCCTTCCGTCGTCGGGCTTCTTCAACGCCGGCACCGGCAGCTCTTCGGGATTCCTCAATGTCGGCGCCAACAATTCGGGCTGGCAGAACGTTTCAATCGGCAGCATCGGAAGCTCGGGGATCAAGAACTGGGGCGGGTCCCTTTCGGGCCTGGCGAACTTGGGCAACACCATGTCGGGCTGGTTCAACACCAGTTCGCTGGATCTGTCCACGCCGGCCAACGTCTCGGGTTACCAAAACCTCGGCAGCAACCTGGCCGGATTGTTCCGCGACAGTACCGGCACGATCTTCAATCTCGGCCTGGCCGACCAGGGCATGCTCAATCTGGGCAGCGCAAACATCGGCGACTACAACGTCGGCGGCGGCAACATCGGCGGCTACAACCTTGGCGGTGCGAACATCGGCGACCACAACGTCGGCGGCAGCAACATCGGTAGCGCCAACTTGGGCGCTGGGAACATCGGCAGCGGCAACGTCGGGTTCGGCAATGCCGGCAGCGCACTGACGGCGGGACTGAACAACATCGGTATGGGCAATACCGGAAGCTACAACTTCGGCTGGGGCAATACCGGCGACGGCAATATCGGCTTCGGCAACACCGGCAGCCGAAACATCGGTATTGGGCTGACCGGCGAAAACCAACGCGGCTTCGGCGGCCTGAACTCCGGCAGCGGCAACATCGGTTTGTTCAATTCCGGCACCAACAACGTCGGCATCGGGAACTCGGGCACCGGCAACTGGGGCATCGGCAACTCCGGCAACTACAACACCGGTATCGGCAACACCGGCAGCACCAACACCGGGCTGTTCAACTCCGGCATCGCCAATACCGGGATCGCCAACTCCGGCGACTACAACACCGGATTCTTCAACGCAGGCGAAACCAATACCGGCAGCTTCAACACCGCGGACCACAACTCGGGGGGCTTCAACTCGGGCAACTACAACACTGGCTATTTCAACGCCGGCAACTACAACACCGGCCTGGCAAACAGCGGCGACGTCAACACCGGAGCCTTCGACTCGGGCGACTACAACAACGGCTTTTTCTGGAGAGGCGACCATGAAGGCCTGGTTCACCTCTCGTACAAGGTGACCATTCCGGAATTCCCGTACCAAGGCGACGTGCACGGTGACGTCGTGCTGCCAATCCAGGGCGAAATCAACAAAATCACTCAGGACATGTTCACCATTTCGCGGATTCCGATCAAGGTTCAACTGGAGCAAAAGGTTTGCTATCCCATTCCCTATCCGCCATGGTGGCAGTGCTCGACAATAACGATCACGGTCTATGACGGTGGCGTCGGCGGATGGACTGTTCCGGCGAGTGTGCTGTCCCAGCCAATTCCCATCGATAGCACCGTTAAGGCGACGTTTGATAAGTTCGGCCACGGCACCGCAGGGCCCTACTCCTTCGGTTTCGACTTCGAGCAGGGACCGGGATTCTTCAATTCAACGACGAGTCCGTCGTCGGGCTTCTTCAACTCTGGCGGTGGTAGTTCCTCCGGATTCTTCAACACCGGCGCCGGCAGTCTGTCTGGCCTGCTGAACCTCGGAACCAACCACTCAGGCATCTGGAACGCCGGCGGATTGGAAGACTCGGGCTTCTTCAACTTCGGCACGCTCGAATCTGGCCTGTTGAATAAGGGCAACACCGTTTCGGGGGTCTTCAACACCAGCTCAGTGGACGTCGCGACGCAGGCTTTCGTGTCCGGCGTCGCAAACATTGGCACCCAGGTGTCTGGCTTCTTCCACGATCTCAGGCTGCCGTGACAATCGTTCGCTCGCCCGCTACCGCGGGCTCCGCTCACCGGCGCGGCTCACCGGCTACATCCGATGGCGCCGTTCGCTCGCCCGCTACCGCGGGCTCCGGCTTATGGCGCCGTTCGCTCGCCCGCTACCGCGGGCTCCGCTCACCGGCGCGGCTCACCGGCGCCGCGGCTGCCAGACGACCAGCGCCGTGCTCTTGGGCACCACCGCGACCTCGCGCCGCTGGTTGGCCCGCAGCACCGCCAGTTCCTCGGCCATTTCCTTCAACCTGGACTGCAGCGCTTCGACCTGATTGGTCAGCTCGATGATGCGCTTGATGCCGGCGAGGTTCACGCCCTCGTCCTGCGACAGCCGCTGCACCTCCCGCAGCAGGTTGACGTCATGTTCGGAATAGCGACGGCCGCCACCGGGAGTGCGTTGGGGCCTGACCAGGCCGAGCCGGTCGTAGGTGCGCAGCGTCTGCGCATGCATGCCGGCCAGCTCAGCGGCCACCGAGATCAGAAAGGTCCTCGACTCCTCACTTTTCTTCGGGTTCATGGCCATCAGCGATTACCCGCCCATCCGGCCCTGGGGTCGAAGCCGCTGGATCGTTCGGCCGCCGCATAGGCTTCCAGCGCCTCCCGAGCCGCGCCCTCCACGTTCGGCGGGACCGCGACCTTGACGGTGACGAGCAGGTCGCCGCTGCCGCCGCTGCGCTTGGGCACACCGCGTCCACGCACCCGAAGGATCCGGCCGTCCGCGGTACCCTTGGGCACCCGAACGCCGACCTTGCCATCCAGCGTGGGCACTGAAAGCGTTGAGCCCAAAGCCAATTCGGTGAAGCTAACCGGTACGGTCACGGTGAGGTCGTCGCCGTCGCGGCCGAACACCTTGTCCGGGCGCACATGGACGGTGACATACAGGTCACCCGACGGAGCACCGCGCAGCCCGGCCTCACCCTGCCCGGCCAGCCTGATCCGCTGACCGTCCTCGACACCGGGTGGGATCCGCACGTTGATGGTCCGGGTGCGGGTAGTGGCCCCGTTGCCGCCACACTCCTCACACGGGTGCTCGATGATCGAACCGCTGCCCCGGCATTCGGTGCAGGGCTCGGAGAAACCGAATGCACCCTGGTTGCGGCTGATCACCCCCGAGCCGTTGCAGTTCGGGCACACCTTCGGGCTGGTGCCCGGACGCGCGCCGCTGCCATGGCAATTGGTACACGGCGCCGGGCTGGTCAGCCGTAGCGGCATCGCCACACCCTTGGCGGCCTCGACGAAATCCAGTTCCGTCTCGGTCTCCAGGTCGTTGCCGCGCCGCGGCCTACTCGGCCGGGTGCTGCCACCGCGGCCGAACAGGCCGCCGAACAGGTCGCCGATGTTGGCGCCGCCGGACCGGCCGGCGGCGTCGAACAAGTCGTTCAGGTTGAACTCGGCGCCATCGCCACCTCCGCCGAAGCCGCCGAAACCACCCGCATCGAACCGACGGCCACCAAAGCCGCCGCCGGCGAACAACCGGCGGGTTTCGTCGTACTCTTTGCGTTTGGCTTCATCAGACAAGACGCTGTACGCCTCGGAGACGGCTTTGAACCGTTCGGCTCCGGCGGGATTCTTGTCCGGATGCAGATCGGAGGCCAGCTTGCGGTACGCAGTCTTGATCTGCTTGGCGTCGGCATCGGAGGGGACGCCAAGCTCCTTATAGAAGTCTTTTTCGACCCATTCACGTTGAGCCATGTCGCGTCACCTCCTTACCTCTCTCGTTGATTCTGTTGATTCTGTGCCTTGAAA
The DNA here is from genome assembly GCF_054515735.1 of Mycobacterium sp. ML4. Lineage (NCBI taxonomy): Bacteria > Bacillati > Actinomycetota > Actinomycetes > Mycobacteriales > Mycobacteriaceae > Mycobacterium > Mycobacterium sp. ML4. The sequence goes on along the minus strand of NZ_JBTNSY010000039.1, from coordinate 20,027 downwards.
GTGGAATCAGTCACCGGAGCCGTCGGCGTTATCGGTCGTGTCGGCCTGTCCGGTTTCATTCGCGTCGACCGGATCGTGCTCGGCAGGCCGATCGGCGACGGTTTCGACGACCGCGACCAGTGCATTGCGCAACACGTGCTCGCCCAGCTGGTAGCCCTGTCGCATCACCGTGCCGATCACCGGCTTCGCGTCTTGGCCGCCACTGCCCTCGTGCTGCACGGCTTCGTGTAACACCGGGTCGAAATCCTCACCTTCTTCACCAAATGGCTTGAGCCCCAGGCCAGTCAACACGTTCATCAGCTTGTCGGCGACGGCCTTGAGCGGACCGGACTCCAAATCACCGTGCTTGCGCGCCCGCTCGATGTCGTCCACCGCGTGCAGCAGTTCGCCGACCACGGCGGCCCTGGCTCGTTCGGCCGCGGCCTGCTGGTCGCGCATCGCCCGTTTGCGGTAGTTGGCGAAGTCCGCCTGCACCCGTTGCAGGTCGGCGGTCAGCTCCGCCACCTTGTCCGACGAGTCGGGCGCGACCGCCGCTCCCGGCGCCGGAGCGCCGGGAGGGCTGTGCCGCACTTCACCAGTTTCGGGATCGATCCGCCGCTTGTCGGTGACAGTCACCGGCTCCTGTGGATTTCCGTCCGTCACTTGGACTCCCGGTCGTCGTCGACCACCTCCGCGTCCACGACGTCGTCCGAGCCGGCCTGGTCGAACCCGCCACCTGGCTGTCCGCCACCGGCGGCGGCGCCCTCGGCCTGCGCGGCCTCGTAGATCGCCTGTCCGAGCGCCTGGGACTCTTGGCCCAGCTTCTCCATCGCCGACTTGATCGCGCTGATGTCATCACCGGCCAATGCCGCCTTGGCCTCGCCGACCGCGGCTTCCACCTTGGTCAGCGTATCCTCGGGGACCTTGGACCCACCCTCGGCCTCGCGTTGCTCCTTGACGAATTTCTCCGTCTGGTAGACCAGCGTCTCGGCCTGGTTGCGAACGTCGGCTTCTTCGCGCCGCTTGCGGTCTTCGTCCGCGTGCGCTTCGGCATCCTTGATCATCCGGTCGATCTCTTCCTTGGAGATGCCGGAGCCCTCCTGGATGCGGATCGTGTTCTCCTTGCCGGTTCCCTTGTCCTTGGCCGTGACGTGCACGATGCCGTTGGCGTCGATGTCGAACGTGACCTCGATCTGGGGGACACCGCGCGGCGCCGGCGCGATGCCGGTCAGCTCGAACGAACCGAGCAGCTTGTTGTGCGACGCGATCTCGCGCTCACCCTGGTAGACCTGAATCTGTACCGACGGCTGGTTGTCGTCGGCCGTGGTGAAGGTCTCCGACCGTTTCGTCGGGATGGTGGTGTTGCGCTCGATGAGCTTGGTCATCACGCCGCCCTTGGTCTCGATACCCAGGCTCAGCGGCGTAACGTCAAGCAGCAGAACGTCTTTCACCTCACCCTTGAGGACGCCGGCCTGCAAAGCTGCGCCGACCGCCACAACTTCATCGGGATTCACTCCCTTGTTGGGCTCCTTGCCGCCGGTCATCTCCTTGACCAGGTCGCTGACCGCGGGCATGCGGGTCGAACCGCCGACCAGCACCACGTGATCGATGTCGCTCACCGAGATCCCGGCGTCGGCGATCACCGACTGGAACGGTTTGCGGGTACGGTCCAGCAGGTCTTGGGTGATGCGCTGGAATTCGGCCCGGGTGAGCTGCTCGTCGAGGAACAGCGGGTTCTTGTCCGCGTCGACGGTGATGTAGGGCAGGTTGATCGAGGTGCTCTGCGAGCTCGAGAGTTCGATCTTGGCCTTTTCGGCGGCTTCCCGAAGCCGCTGCATAGCCATCTTGTCCTTGGTCAGGTCGATGCCGCTGGTGCCCTTGAACTTCTCAACGAGCCAGTCGACAACGCGCTGGTCCCAGTCGTCACCACCGAGGTGGTTGTCGCCGCTGGTGGCGCGCACCTCGACCACACCCTCGCCGATCTCGAGCAGCGAGACGTCGAAGGTACCGCCGCCGAGGTCGAAGACCAGGATGGTCTGTTCCTTCTCGCCCTTGTCCAGGCCGTAAGCCAGTGCGGCCGCGGTCGGTTCGTTGACGATGCGCAACACGTTGAGACCGGCGATCTGGCCGGCGTCCTTGGTCGCCTGACGCTGGGCGTCGTTGAAGTAGGCGGGCACGGTGATGACCGCGTCGGTGATGTCCTCACCGAGGTAGGCCTCCGCATCGCGCTTGAGCTTCATCAGCACGCGGGCGCTGATCTCGGGCGCGGTGTACTTCTTGCCGTCGATCTCGATGGACCAGTCGCTGCCCATGTGCCGCTTCACCGAACGGATGGTGCGGTCGACGTTAGTCACCGCCTGGTTCTTGGCGGGCTGGCCAACCAGCACTTCGCCGTTGCGCGCGAACGCCACGACGGATGGAGTCGTCCTTGAGCCCTCGGAATTGGCGACGACGACGGGGTCGCCACCCTCCAGAACCGAGACGACGGAGTTGGTGGTCCCGAGGTCGATGCCGACCGCACGAGCCATAGTGATTCCTCCTGTAGGTAGAGCTTCTGTCTTGCACTATGCTGAGTGAACCCCGCTCAAGACTGCTCCGGTCGGCATCATGCTGTCAACCCAGACTTGAGTCTGATTCACTCAACTTGTCGACCATGCTAACGGCATGGGTGCGAACTTTGTTCCCGGGGTCGTCCCAAGGTGTGTCGTTGTTGTCCCTGGGGGGCGCGACGAATCCCGCCACGAGTTCCGAGGCGCCGCGAATCGGCCTAATAGGACACCGACTCGAGGGCGCGAAAGCCTCTCGCCCAGTGCGCAGATCCATCTAACGGTGATATACCGCCGTTAATTAACGTTAGTACGCGTGAAGGGTTCGCCGATGGCTACTGATGAGCTGGACCAACTCTTGCTAGACCGGTTCAACTTGCACCGCTCCGACCTGATCGCGGCACTCAAGGCGCTCCCCGCGCATCGGCCGTGGGCGGCCACTCTCACCGCCGACGAGGCCCGGCTACTCGACGACGCCGGCTTCACCGAAGATCCCGAAGCGTACGCGGAGATCGCCGCCGATGTCACCGCCCACATGGCCAGGTTGTACAGCACTGCCTACACCGCCGCCGAGGTCAGAGAAGGGCTGGGCGTCAACGATTCCCGGGTGCGGCAGCGCCGCCTCGCGCACACGCTATGGGCGATCAACGACGGCGGCACGTGGGTATACCCCGCGATTCAGTTCGAGACCGTCGACCGCGGCCACGACAAGCCAGCCAAACTCAAGCAGGTCCGCGGCCTCGACGAGCTGCTGCCCGCCTTGCTCGCCAGGGAGCTGCACCCAACTGCGGTATCCGGCTTTCTCATGACCCCGCAGCCCGATTTGCGCATCGATGGTCAACCGAAGTCGGTGCGGGAGTGGCTGTTGCACGGTGAATCCGTCGAGCCCGTACTCGGACTGATCGAGATCGGCGAATGGGCGGCGACTTGACCGTCGACCCCATGCTGCCGGGCCCTCCACCACCGCACGTACTGCGTTCGCTCGGCATCGACGATGACGAGATGCGCGCGATCGAAGTCGACGAGATCTGGTGGCGCGTCCATCGCACTGAGGGCGAGCACATACTGGCGTGGAACGCATTGCGCACTTTTGGGCCGGTGCTGCGGTTCGACCCTCACCCCCTACCCAAAGCTGAACATGTGCAGCATGGCGTTTGGTACGGAACCTCAACCCCGTGCGCTGCACTCGGCGAGGCCTTCCAAGTGGACCGGACCATTGACCGTGAACTCGGCCGCCCATATCTAACCGGTTTGTCATTCACCCGCCCACTCATGGTCATCGACCTCGCCACAGACAGCCAGGGAGCGTGGACCACACGCGCCGGCGGCACGTTCGCCATCTCGACGGCCCCGCATACCGTGACTCAGCAGTGGGCGCGGCACATTACAGAGGCATTCCCCCATCTCGACGGCCTGCGCTACAACAACCGATTCGCTGGCGACCCATGCCTGGCACTGTTTACACCGGCCACATCTGCGATGCCGGCCCGGCCGAGAATATCGCTGCCCCTGGCCCATCCCGATCTAGCCGGCCGCATCGCCAGCGCAGCGAAACGTCTCGGCTACGGCGTGGTTTGACAGAGGATGCGGTTGCGGTTGGGATTCCCGACGCCCACCGCGGCAAGTCGGCACCGAGGATTCCGAAAGCTTGGTGAGAATCGCCGACCAGCCGCGCCTCAAGTGCCGGCAACGACGCGGCATCAGCCCGGCTGGCCGCCCCGGCCTTCGGTGCTTGACTCTTCCGGAGTCCAGGGCAACGGCGGTCGAGGTTGACCGGGGAACAGGAAGTCTACGAACGCCGCGACTGTGGGTTGCGGTTCGTGATTGGCCAAGCCGGGTCGCTCGTTGGCCTCGATAAAGGTGTAGTCGGCGGCCGTGACGTCAGGCACGAGAAGATCGATGCCGGCCACCGGGATTCCGATCACCTCGGCCGCCTTGACCGCTACCTGACATAACTTCTCATTCACTTGGCCGGTCACGTCACGCAACTTCCCGCCCTGATGCAGGTTGGCGGTCGCGCGAACCCGTAGCACGGTGCCTTGCGGCAATACGTCATCCAGCTGCCAACCCGCCTTGGTGATCGTCTCCTGCAGAAGGTCATCGACAGGGATGCGAGACTCACCGCCGGTAGCGGCAGAACGCCGTCGGCTCTCGGCCTCGATCAACGCGCGCACACTGTGCTTACCGGTACCGATCACTTCCGGAGGCATCCTCAACGCTGCCGCCACCACCCGGCCATCGATCACCACCAAGCGCAGGTCGTCGCCGTGCGCCCGCTTTTCGATCAAGACTTCCGGGTCCTGCTCCCTCGCTCGTGCCAACGCCGCGGTGAGCTCGTCCGGACCGTGGCCGCCAGTCACCCCCACTGTGATGCCTTTACCCTGCTCTCCGCGGCGCGGTTTGATCACAGCCTCTTGGATTTCATCGAGGAACGCATAGTCGTTTTCGTCAAACGTGGCCAGCCGCGCCCGCGGCACGACAATGCCCGCCGCCTTCACCAGACGCCGCGTCAATCGTTTGTCGTCGCATCGGCACATCGCGATTGCCGAGGTGTACTCCGACAGCGACTCGCGGGTGATGACCGTGCGGCCACCATGCGACAGGCGCATTTCTCCCGTCTCGGAGTCCAGAACCTCGACGCGGATGCCGCGGCGAAGAGCTTCTTCGGCAATGATCCGCGCGTAAGGATTGAGGTCGTCAACCGTTTCCGGCGAAGACGTGAACAACGGCTCGTTGATGGTGTTCTTTCGCTTGATCACCAGCACCGGGACGCGACGGAAGCCGAGCTTCTCATAAAGCGCGATCGCACCTTCGTTGTCATGAGCGACCGAAAGGTCGAGATACGCCTTGCCCTCTCGCCGAAAGCATTCGGCCATGGCGCGGCTCAGGGCTTCCCCGATGCCCGGGACGGCTGCGCCAGGATCCACTGCGAGAGTCCACATGCTCGCGCCTCGCTCCGGATCCGAAAAGAGCACCTCGTGGTCGACACCCGTGGCGGTGCCGATCACCGTGCCGTCGCTGCGCACTGCGACCAGGTAGGTCACCGCGTCCACGTGCAGGTGGTTGTACCAGATGGTCTCGACCGGCGCGGGAACCATTCCGCACTTCACGAAGATCCGATTCATGGCGTCAGCTTCGGCGCGGGAACCCAGGGTGCGCACCGTGACGCCCTCCAAAGACTGTGCCGAGTCGTTCGGCTCGGTCAATCGCAGCCGATAAGTGTGACTCGGGTCGATGAACAGTTCAGTGGGTGCTTTGGCAACGACGATGTGCGATTCGGGTGCATAGATACACACGTCCCGTCGTCCGGGCGCTTCGTTGCGCAAGGCTTCGACAAGCGTGGACGAGCTAGCGAAGGTCTGACCGAAGATCAGCCGGCCCCAGCCCAATTCGAGGTCAACATTTTGTTCCATCGCCTCGACCAGGTGCGGCGGCGAGGCGTCGTGAAGGCCCAGAGTGATCGCCTCTGGATGGTCTTCGGCGGCTTCCATCGCGCACATGATTCCGTGGGTCTACCCATTTCGAGGCGTGATCACCCGTCGGCGACTACACGCCGTTGTGTCATTCATCTCAGCGAACCAGCGCGACCGGCCCGCGCCGATTAACAGAGCATATGCTCTGTTACCATGGTCACTATGCCGCGGCCACGCATATACGACCCCGACACAGTGCTGGACGCCGTTGAGTCGCTGGCCGTGGCGTCCGGCCCGGGCGCGGTGACCATCCGGGCGATCAGCTCACGCACCGGCGTTTCCAATGGCGCGCTCTATCACACCTTCGGATCGCGGGCGGGACTGCTGGCACGAGCCTGGCTCAGGGCGGGACGCCGCTTCCTCGATGCGCAAACCGCAGCGGTCGACGCGGCGCTCGCCGGCCACGAAGCCCGTGTCAGCGCCGCAGTCAAAGCCGTAGCGGCGGCCGCCGACGCGCCTGCGGCATTCGCAGAGCAGCATCCTGACTCGTGCCGGCTGCTGCTGACAATGCCGCGGGAACAACTGCTCGACTCCGAGCCACCGGACGAGATCACCAAAGAGATCGGTGATCTCGAGGCACAGCTGGTCGGTCTGATGATCCGGCTGGCACGCATTGTCTGGGACCGTAAAGACGCCGCAGCGGTGGACACCATCACGATCTGCATCGTCGACTTGCCGACGGCGATCCTGCTGCGTCGCGATCGACTACATAGTCACACAGCGCGCGCGCAGTTGCGCGCCGCGGTCCAGGCAGTACTGCAAATCGAACCACCCGTGCGTCAACCCGGAAGGAAAACCCCATGACCATTAGCCTCACCTACCACGAGAAGATCGCCGTACTGGATCTCGGTGATGACGAAAACCGGTTCTCCCCAGACTTTCTCGATGCCATCAATTCCCACCTGGACGACATCGAATCCGGCGGCGCGCATGCTCTGGTTACCACGGCGACGGGCAGGTTCTATACCAACGGGCTGGACCTGGATTGGCTCGGCGCGCACGGGGAGCAAACCGAGTGGTACGTGGGCCGGGTCCAGGATCTGCTCGCGCGGGTTCTTACTTTCCCCATGCCCACCGCCGCGGCCATCATCGGTCATGCGTTCGGAGCCGGGGCCATGCTGGCCATCGCCCACGATTTTCGGGTGATGCGCACCGACCGCGGTTTCTTCTGCTTTCCCGAAGTGGACATCAACATCCCGTTCACACCCGGCATGGCGGCGTTGATCCAGGCCAAGCTGACGCCGCAGGCGGCGGTCGCGTCCATGACCGCCGGGCGCCGCTTCGGCGGTGCCGATGCCGCCGGCACCGGGATCGTCGACGCCACCGCGGGCGACGGTGAGGTGACCGACGCCGCCGTCGAACTGCTCCGACCGCTGGGCAGCAAGGATCGCGGCACCCTGGGCGCCATCAAACGGACGATGTTCGGCACTGCGGCGAAAGTGCTCGCGGCGCGTGTCGGCCGCTGACGTTGGCGACGACCAGCTGCGTGTTGTATGGCGTCCCGATCGGCGAGCCATGGACGGTTTGCGTATTCCACTGGCTGGCAAAGATTTTCATTCGCGCCAGGCGGGAACCGGGAACGATGTACCCGCCGTAGTTCTGAGCCACGAAATTCGGGCCGTCCGGATCGTGCTGCTGCATGATCACGGTCGTCGTGCCCCGGCGGAAAATTTCGGTGGGCTGCTCGGCGACCCGGATCTCCACGGCGCCGTCGGGACCGCTCCGGACGTTGAACCCGGCAAGGACAGCGAAGCCGTCGACCTCCCGAAAGCTAAGTTCACCAAACCTGGTGGCGCTGATAACGATTGGATCCTGCCCAGGAGTGCCCCAGCCGTAGTGACCGTTGCGCACATAGGGCCGCCACGAAGAGCGATCGCTGACCGTGCCGGGGTCCGTCCGGTAGAGGGTCACTCCCCGGCTGCGGTCGAAAGAATCGGCGACGATGTACACGTGGCCGTCTTTCGCGCGGTAGCCGCTGATCTGTGACTGCCCACCAGCGGCGTAGTCGCCGGGACGCCATGAGCCGCTGACCGGCTTCCAGCCTTTGGCGGGGTCGTCGCTGACCTCCACCAGCCACGAGCCGCCCTCGGGCCGCAAGTCTTTGGTGCCCACCACCAACATGTAGGTCCGCTCGCCGACCACGACACTGCCCGACGGCAGCGTGTTGGTACCGCGCGCCTGCCGCGGCGGCACGAAGAGCGGCTTCCGGCTGCCGCGTGGTCCGGTCAGCGGCGCACCGAAACTCGGGTAGCCGAAGTCGTCAAAGGTGACCGGCACCGCTACCGATGGATAGTGCGGATGGGTGCCCACCCGGTCGCCGCCGAACGAATCTCCGAACACGGCTACGTACGACCCGTCGGGAAGTTCGACGACCTCGCCCAGGTCGGCGGCTCCGATGCCGGGAACCCCGACCGGCGCGCCGGTGCCGGCCACCGGTCCGAGATTGCGCACCTCGCCGCGGCGCATCGGCTATGTGCTCTTCTCGATCAGCGACAACAGTGCCCGGGTCGGCGCGCTGGTCGGGCGGCTGGCCACTGTCGCGATGGGCACGACGTGCAATCGCTTGGCGGCCCCGGTGTAACTCAGGCTGTCCGCGACGGCGAAGAGGGACTCGAGCTGGCGAAGCTCCACCCAGCAATATCACCATCCGTGCTTTCGCTGCCGCGCACCCGGCAGGAGCGGGCCGCCATCAGTCTGCGCAATGCGGAGGGCTACTGGGGCTGTGAACTGCCGGCGTCTCGACCGTGGGATAGCCTGACGCGATGGCAGCGCCCGCACGCGCGTTGAACCGCGAAGACGCGGGTTATCACAAGGCGCTCAAGAACCGGCAGATTCAGATGATCGCCCTGGGCGGCGCGATCGGAACCGGGCTCTTCCTGGGGGCCGGCGGCCGGCTCGCGTCGGCCGGGCCGGGTTTGTTCATCGTCTTCGGTATCTGCGGGGTGTTCGTCTTTCTGATCCTCCGCGCTCTCGGTGAGCTGGTGCTGTACCGCCCGTCGTCGGGTTCGTTCGTGTCGTACGCACGCGAATTCTTCGGCGAGAAGGTGGCTTTCGCGGCCGGTTGGATGTACTTCCTGAACTGGGCCATGACCGGGATCGTGGACACCACCGCCATCGCGCAGTACTGCCGCTACTGGAAGGTGTTCCAGGTCGTCCCGCAGTGGACACTGGCACTGATCGCACTGCTCGTGGTGGTGTCGATGAACCTCATCTCGGTCAAGTTGTTCGGTGAGCTCGAGTTCTGGGCCGCCCTGGTCAAGGTGCTGGCACTGGTGACGTTCCTGATCGTCGGCACGGTCTTCCTGGCCGGACGGTTCAAGGTTGACGGACACGACACCGGGTGGTCGCTGTGGAGTCACAACGGCGGCTTGCTGCCGACCGGCCCACTGTCCCTGCTGCTCGTCACATCGGGTGTGGTATTCGCTTATGCCGCAATCGAACTCGTCGGCATCGCGGCCGGGGAGACGGCGGAGCCGGAGAAGGTCATGCCGCGGGCGATCAACTCGGTGGTATTCCGGATCGCGGTCTTCTACATCGGATCGACCGTGCTGCTGGCTCTGCTGTTGCCGTACACCGCGTACAAGGACGGCGAGAGCCCGTTCGTGACGTTCTTCAACAAGCTCGGTATCTCGTGGGGCGACGACGTGATGAACCTGGTGGTGCTCACGGCGGCGCTGTCGAGTCTGAACGCAGGTCTGTATTCCACCGGCCGGATCCTGCGCTCAATGGCGATCAATGGCAGCGGCCCGAAGTTCACCGCCCCGATGTCCAAGAACGGCGTGCCTTTCGGCGGCATTCTGCTGACCGCGGGGATCGGCCTTTTCGGCATCGCGCTCAACGCCGTCACACCCAAGCACGCCTTCGAGATCGTGCTGCACATCGCCGCTACCGGTGTCATCGTGGCCTGGGCGACGATCGTCGCGTGCCAGCTGCGGTTCCACACGTTGGCGAAGGCCGGGGACGTGGAGCGCCCGCAGTTCCGCATGCCACTGTCGCCTTACACCGGATGGATCACGCTGGCCTTCCTGGCGGGCGTGCTGGTGCTGATGATGTTCGACAGGGTGTACGGCCGGTGGATGCTGGCCGCCATGGCATTCGGGATTCCGGCGCTGATCGGCGGCTGGTTCGTCATTCGTGGCCGGGTGCGTGACGCCGCGTCCGAAACCGCGGGAACCGACGCGGAGTAACGCTTTGCCATCGGCCTAGTTCCAAGAGCGCGTCACTGCGCTGACTTGCGTTATCCCATGCGTAGTCTGGCCTCCTGGTATCGGAGATTCCGGGGAGTGGCACGTGCGGTATTTGCAGAGGGTTGGGTGGGTTCCGCTTGCCGCCGTTGTGCTCCTTGCCGGATGCACGACCACCATCGACGGCCGGCCGGTAGCCAGCCCGGGGGGCCGGGTTCCGGCCGAACCTACCTTCCCGACGCCCAGACCCAGTGTCGCCGCACCGGCGGCACCGACCACGCCCGTTGCTCTCCCGCCCATAGGTCCACCCTCGACCAACCCCACGCCCGGTACGATCACCCTCAAGCCCGACGAGAACGGCTACGTCTTCATCGAAACCAAAACCGGCCTCACCCGCTGCCAGATCAACAAAGAGAGCGTCGGCTGCGAGGCGCCGTTCACCAACTCACCACTCAAGGAGGGCGAGCACGCCAACGGCGTCCACATCACTTCCGCCGGCGACGTGCAATGGGTGCTGGGCAACCTCGGCGCCATCCCCACGGTCACGATCGAGTACAAGACATACGACGCTCAGGGCTGGACCATCGTGGCCACCAAGGACGGCACCCGCTTCTCCAACAACGGCACGGGCCACGGCATGTTCGTCAGCGTCGACAAAGTCGACACTTTCTGAGCGGGATAACATCAGAACCGTGGCACGTTACGGCCCACCAGAAGACTTCAACAATCAGCCCACCCAGTTCGGCGGCTACGGCGGATACCCACCTCATGGTCCGCCCGGGGGGCCGTCGCAGGGCCCGCCGCCGCAGGGTCCGCCCCAATACGGCCGGCCTCCGCAAGGCCCGCCTCCCCAGGGCCCGCCTCCCCAGGGCCCGCCACCCGGCGGTACGCCGCTGCAGAACCAGCCCACCGTCGAATACGGTCCCCCTGGTCAGCCGCTGCAGTACCAGCCGACCATGGAAGGTCCGCCGTCGGACCAATACGAGCCACTCGCAGCCGCTGACCCCGACGAGGAGTCTCGGCCCTGGTACCGCAAGCCGGTGACACTCATCGGCTGGGCGATCCTCGTTCTGATCCTGCTCGCCCTGATCGCCTATGGCGTCACCCAATTGCTCGGCAGCGGCAACAGCAACAGTCCCGCTCCGAGCACGTCATCTTCCACCACGACCACGACGACCACCACCACGACGACCACGACCGAGCCGACGACGACGACCAGCACCACCCCCGAACCGACCACAACGCCCCCGGCGGCTCCGCCGGCAAACCCACCACGCAATCAGCCACCCGGCACCCAGCAGCCGACCCGCCGGCCGCGCCTGCCGGACCTGCCGGACATACCGCCGACGATCACGATTCCGGGTGGGCCCACCATCACCCTGCCCAACCTGCCCCGTTAGCACTTGGTCAAGTTTTTATTGCTGATCGGTCACGGGCGGCGTGCGCCGAGTTGAGTCGCTGCGCGCAACCGATACAGTCGGCGGCCGTGACGAGGTACGACCCGCCCGATTACGGCGCCAACGACCCGACCGTCTACGGCAACTACGGCACCGGTCCTGGCGGGGGCGGGCACGGACAACCCGCTGCAGGCGGCTATCCACCTGAACCCGAACCCACACCCGGCTGGCGCAAACCCCTGGCATTGGTGGGGTGGGGCGTGCTGATCGCCCTGCTGATCGCGCTGATCATCTACGGAATCGTCCTGCTCGCTCGCGGTCGCCCCAGTCCGACCCAGGTCACCACGACGGTGACCACGGTGGCACCGGCGACGACCACCACCACTGGGCCGACCACGACCACGACTACGACCAACACCACGACCACCACGACCACCGCGACCACCACAACAACGACAGCCACGACCACCACCACGACAACGACCACACCGCCCACCACGACACCGACGCCAACGACCGCGTCGCCGACCACCACGCCCGCCAATTCCCCGGCGCCCGGCGCGATTCCCAGGCTGCCGTCGCAGATAACGTTGCCCGCGATACCCACCGTCATCAATCTGCCGCCGGGCCTGTGACCCGGTCCCGTTCCTGCCGCGACGGCTAGGGTGGGGGACGGCCGCCGACCGCAGCGAAACACACGGACACAGGGGTATGGATATATGAGCGAGTCGCTCGGGTTGTCGATCGGAGTGGCCAACTTGGTGGCGGCCCGCTCCGGTAGCGTCCCGATCTCCCGCACACCAGTCGTGACGCTGTTCGAAAACCGTCAATCCGAAGTAGGGCTGCCCGAGGAGAACCCCAATCTGACCGAACCCGGCCTGGTGCTGCGTGGGTTCGTCGAGCGGGTAGGCGATGCCGCGCCGCTGGTGGCCGCCGACGGGACGAAGTACCTGCCTCAGGCGCTGACGATCGAGGCACTCGAAGCCATGGCACGCACCGTGGGATACGGCCGGCCGATCACCGTCGCTGTCCCGGCGTACTGGTCGGACAGTCAGGTTGCCACGCTGCGTCAAGAGCTGTTCGCCCAGACCGACCTGACGGCCCGCGGCGGCATACCCACGTTGGTCTCTGATGCCCAGGCCGCATTGACCGCACTGAATGCCCGCCCCGGATTCCCACGGCAGGGCGTCGTCGCGCTGTGCGACTTCGGCGCCGGCGGCACCAGCGTCACGCTGGCCAACGCCGGACCTGAATTCCAGCAAGTAGGCAGCACGGTGCGCTACAGCGAGTTTTCCGGCGACGACATCGACCAGCTCATTCTCAGCCATCTGCTCGCCACCTCCCCCGGCATGGACAGCTCCGACGTATCCGGCAACGCGACATCCATGGGCCCGGTGACACGCATGCTCGGCGCGTGCCGCGCCGCCAAAGAACAACTCTCCGCGGCAACGGTGGCGACGGTAGCCGGTGGGGATCTGCGATTGACCCGCAGCGAGTTCGAACAACTCATCTCCGCCCCGCTTGACCGCTTCATCAGCTCCATCGGAGAAGTGTTGCAGCGCTACGGGGTTGGGCGCGCCGCCGCAGTAGCGATCGTGGGCGGCGGGGCGGCTATCCCGCTGATCACCACCCGCCTCTCCGAACGTCTGCAGGTACCCGTCTTCACCACGGCGCAACCGGCGTTCGCCGCGGCAATTGGTGCGGCGACACTTGGCGGCGTTCAGGCGGCGTCGGCGGGCGCCGCCACCGGCATCGGCCCCGCGTTGGATGTCCCGACCAGCATGGTCGACGCCGTTGGCCCGGAGACGCTGGCATCGCCGACGGCACCGGTAGACACCGAAGCCTTCCCCGACAACGCCCGTCAGACGACCGATCGTGCGCTGGCGTGGTCCGAGGACAGCGGCACCGGCATGGAACCCGTCCCCTACACGGGTCCGGCTGATTACACCGGCCCGGTCGACTCCCCGCCCCCTGCGGCACCGCCCGAACCCCGGCGTCCCGCGGAACCGGAAGTCCCGGTGTGGTATCGGCGGCCGGCCATCCTGTTGAGCCTCGCCGGAGCCGCCGCGGCCATCATCGTCGCGGTGGTGCTGGCGCTGACGCTGCGCCCGACCAACGCCAAGCCGGTAGTGACCACGTCCCAGCCGCCGCCGTACACCACCGTCGTGACCGGACCGGACAACAGCCCGACCCAGACCGTGGTCACCCCGCCGCCCGTCACCGTGACCACGACCACTACCGAACCGACGACGACAACCACCGCGCCGACCACCACGTCCACAACGTCGACCACGTCAACAACGTCGACCACAACGACGACCACGACCAGCCAGCCGACCACGACGACCACTCAGCCGACCACGACTCAGCCCACCACCACCCAGCAGACCACCACGCAGGCACCACCGACCACCACCCAGAAACCGCCGACGACGACGGCGGCGCCGGTGACGCCCACGACCGCAGCCCCCGCGCCCGGGGGTTAAGCGTTCAGTTGCCCTGCGACTCGGACCGATCAGCAACGGGGATCTCACTGATCGGCGGCGGGGGGCGCACTCCCGCACGCTCGAAGTCCTCGCGACGCACATCATCGTCGGCCACCGCGGCATCACCGGGCAGCAGCGCAGCAATGCCGTAGCGCGACCTCAGCTCGGCGACCGGCGCGTCGACCTCCGACCAGAAGTCCCATGTCCCCGAGTACAAGTCAGTCGTCATCGCCGCGCCCCGATCCCACGCCACCCACAGTTTGGCCATGTCGAGGCCCAGGTGGACGTTTCCCTCATAGTTGTCGCGCCACGACGGGTCCGCCGCGAGTCGCTCGGCATCACCCTCGTTGAGGCCTTTGTTGATATCGATCCCCATGTGATAGATCAGGATCGTCGGGAGGATGTGGCTTTCCATCATGTCGGTGTTGCCCCGCTTTGCCGCCGCGGTGAACGCCGCAACCAGCAACTCGCCCTGGGCTGAGGTGCTGTAGCCACTCAGGACGTGCAACGTGTCGTGGGGAGTGGCCCAGGCCTCGGCCAGCGCGAGCGGATGACCGGGAAACGCGTAGCCGTTTTTCCGGTAGTGCTCGAAAAAGGCCCGACCGAGTGTGCCCGCCGCCCGGTTGCCGAGCTGTTCGTATCGCGCCTGCAAGCGCGGATCGGCGGCGTCGCCCCGATAGGGCAGAAACGGACCGTAGGGGTCGTCAGGAATCCACGGTATCCCCGGAATGGTGGCCACATTGTGGCGGATCTGGTCGAACGCCACCCAGGCGACGTCATTACGCAGCAAAGCTTTCGTGGCGTCGACGAAGTCGGCGTGGACCTGCAGCGCGTCTGCGTAGGCAACCACCAGGGCGAGCTTGGCATCCTCGATTACGCCGTCGTCCAACGCCATCACTGCCAGCATCCGAATCGCGTTGAGCCGCAGCGTGTCTCCTTCCAACGCCGCGGCCAGCTCCGGCGGCGACACGGGCGGCAGAGCATTGACGTCCACGGGTCCTGGCACGCCGAACACCGTTTTGGCCGCGCCGGTGATGCCACGAACGTCGGCCGCCGACAGTGGCAAGGTATTCGCCGCGCTGGCTACTAAACGCATCGCGGCCAGCACCGCATGCGCCTCGGCGTGCGTGGCGGACACAATCATGGGGGCTCCCTTTGTTGGGTTCGGACGATCGCCGCAACGGAGACGGCCGGGTCTGAAGATAGTCGGTCATGCTTTTCGGCGACGGCGGTGTCGGGCGCAGCGGCCCAAGCGGAACCAGACCAGCATTCGACACCCGGCCCTAGCGGCGCGGAGGGAATTCCGCCAGCAACGCCTCGGCGCTGCGCACCGCCGCGCGGCAGGCGCGGGTGGTGAACGGATCGTTGAGCGGATGCTCGGTGCGGCGGCGCCAGTGCTGCGCCGCGGCGAACGCTGCCCGGGAAACCTCCTGGGGGTTGGCCCGGCACAGCTGCGGGTCAAGGCCCAGTCTGCTGGCCGGGCTGGTGCCCGAACCGCCGATCAGGCGACGCAACAGCATCATCTCGTCCTCGCTTAAAGTCGTTGTGCGCGAGGGTAGTTGACTCAAGAGCCGCAGTTCTTCGAACGCGTGGGTGTCGGCCAGCAACGGGTCGATGTCGGCGATGACGTAGGGAGTGGCCAGCACCGGATGCGCTTCGACGAAGCGGCGTAGCGACACCAGCGCGGTGTGGGCCTTGAGCATGTCGGAGCGCTGCGCGAACTGCTGGTCGATAACGTTGCGCAGAGCCACTAACCCGCTGCGCTCCAGGAGTTCGGCGGCCAGCCCCGACGCGTCGGTGACCCCGGCCGCCAGCACCGCGATGGAGATCCGGATGCCAAACATCCCGAACCGATCCAGCAGCTGGGCGCGGGTCGCCGCGTCCACCGGCAACGGGCTGTCCGGGCGTACGAAACGATCCACGCTCAACAGTGCCCGGTTGAGCTCGGTGACGTCGGAGCCGGCGAGCTTCTGCAGCGCAATGAACTCGCCTTGGCGCAACGTGCGCGCGGTCATCGCGAGCAGGCCCGATACCGGCACCACCGCCTGGCAGATGCCCGTCCTGTTCATCTCGCTGGTGAACCGTTTGGCGACGTCACCCGCGGACAGCATCGCGTCGATACGACCCGCACCGATCTCGTCCGCCCGCGATGCGACCCCGACGATTCCCAGCGCCCCCGCGGACCCACCCACCAATCCACCGATCTGTTTCAACAGCGCTACGTCGGCCGCGTTGAGGGTGCGCAGCAAGAACACCACCGCATCCACCCGCGGCACCCCGTCGGCGGGGACCAGCAGTTGCAGCGTGCGCTCGGAGGCCTCCCGGTTCAGCGATGACGTGCCCGGGGTGTCGATGATGGTGGCTTGCAACAACTCTTCTGCCGGCCACTCGACATCCAGGTGAGCCACCTCCGCGGGATTTACGGCGCGTAAGTCGAAGCTCAACCCGTCACGGTGCGTGATCGGCACGTTGCTGCGCCGTCCGCCTCGGTGGATCGCGGTGACCTTCGGCGTCGGGCCGTGCCGGAACCAGGTCACGATCCTGGTGGCCTCGGTCGCGTCCGTGGGGGCTATGTCATCGCCCACCAGCGCATTGACCAGCGTGGACTTACCGGCCTTGAGCGTGCCCGCCAGCGCGATTCGGATCGGCTCGTTGAGCCGTGCGCCGATCCGTTCCAGCTCATGGAAGACGTCCGGGCGTTGCCGATAGGCCGGTTCGCCCCGGTAAGCCCGGATGGTTCCGCCCAGGATGGCGCGGACCCGATCGCCGGTGCTCACGCTCGTCCTAGGGTCGCCTGTGGCCGCAGTTTGTCCACGTTTTCGGTTACCTGACGCAGGATGTCCAGTTGACGCTCCAATTCGCGAATCCTGGTGTCCCGCTCCACATCTTCCAGATGCGCCGCAGTGATGGTGGCCTGCAGCGATTCGTTGAGCGATCGGCTCAGTTCGTTGGCGATGTCGCGGTAGTGGTCGCGAAGTTTGCGGTGAATCGTCTTGAGCCGGTCGCGGGATTCCTTGCCGACGACGAAGGAGACTTCGTCGACGAAGCGCCGTACGTTGGCCTTGGCCTCGGCGCGGGCGCGCAACAGCCGGTTCTGCTTTTCCTCCTTGTAGGCCATCCGGCCGAGCAACAGACCCGCGCCCACCGAGACCGGGTTGAACAACCCCAGACCCGCCACCGATGAGAGCATGCCGATCATCACCACGCCGCCATAGGAACCCCGCAACCCGGACAGGGCTTTCTGTCCCTTGCCCTGCGGCTTGGATTCCAACTCGTCCAGCGCTTTGAGTTGGTCGAAGTTGGCGGCCATCAGGCGCGACGTCAGTTCGGGCGACAATACCGAATCCAGCCCAGCATCGGCGAACGACCGCGCTACGTCGTCGGCAAGGGCCGCCGAACGCTGGTAAGCCCAGACGAAGTTGTCACCGACCGCGGTGGCGATGGCGTCCTCGGCGTCGGCTCCGATCTCGGCCCAATGCAGCGTCGGGTCGCACGAGTCGATCCGCTTCTCGATGTCGTCGGTGACGGCTCGAAATCGCGCCCGCAGGTCGTGGTCGACATCGTTGCTCACGTCGGTGAATCCATCGTTGAGCACCTGCTGCCACAGTGCCGTGGCCTGAAGGGCGTTTTCGGCTTCCCGCTTGCGCCGTTGCAGATCGCCGGCCAACCGTTCCCGCAGCCCGGGGTCGTTGACGGAGGCCAGTTCCGAACCTGCTGTCATCGTTAATTGTTCTGCAGCCGAACGTATTTCACCCAAAATCTCGTCTCGCACCCGGTCGGTTTCGCGAGTGAGCACCTTTTCACTCAAAAACCTGATGATGGCAGGGAAGTTGGATTCGTCGTTGAGTTCTTTGTCGTTGAGAGTCACGGCGTGGCTGCGCAACAACGACGACACGGGGAGGATCGGCATCGACACCCGGGCGCGCTGCAGGTGATTGGCGTTGGCGTTGACGATCTCACGCCAGCGCGGATACAGGTCGGTCTTGGTAGCCACGATCACCCCGACCGGACAGATCTGGTGCGCCTTGCGCAGGAACCACATCTCGGGTTCGGTGAACTCCTGGCTGGCATCGCTGACCATGAGCATCGCATCGGCATCGGGCAGCAATCCGAGCGTCGCGGACAAGTGCGGCTGTCCGTGGCCGCCCACACCGGGAGTGTCGATGAACACCAGACCGCCTTCGAGCAGCGGGCTGGGCGCACCGATCTCCACCCGGAGCACCTGGCGTCCGCGGGCCTGCGGAGCCCGTCGCAGATCAGCATTGACCTCTTCGACCGGGATGTCCACGGTTGCGGTTTGGCCCTCCGGTCCGGCCGCGACGACCAGCCGTGCCGAGGGTTGGGCGCTGTAGCTGACGATCGTGATCAGCACAGTGGCTTCGTCGTCGCCGACCCGGGCGACCGGCAGATTCAGCAACGAGTTGAGCAATTGACTCTTGCCCTGTTTGAGTTGGCCGGCAATCACGACACGGATCCGGGGATCGGTGATCCGATCGCGGGCCCGACGCAACCGCTGCACCAAGTCGCCCCGTTTGTGCAATTCGGCGATGGCGATCGTGTGATCGATCAACTCGACGATCACGCTGACGCGCCGCGGGTCATCGGGTTGAGTCACCGTGCCGCCCCCACTTTCTTCGATCACTGCCTTTCAAATCAACGTAGGCGTACAAACCGGCGGGGACCATGCAGGTCCCCGCCGGTTTTGTTCGGGTCGGTCAATCAGAACCCGTGGTGGTCAGCCGGACCGTGCGACGCCGGAGGTTCGGTGTGCGCGGGCGGCGTGTGCGGCGCCGGGTCGTGACCGAACACCGACGGGCTCTGCGGCTCGTGGTGGGTGGGTTGGGGCTGCTCAACGGGTTGATGCTGCTGCGGAGTGAACACCGGGCCGTGGTCGGCCGGAGCCGGGTGGGCCGGCGTCCCCGCCTGCGGCGCCGGTGTCGGTGCGTGGATCACCGGCGGGGTGGTGCCACCGTGGCCGCCCGGGTCGGCAACCCCGCCGGGCGTCTGGATGACGGGACCGTGCCCACTACCGGCCGGGGGCGTCGTACCGCCGGTCCCGGCACCGCCGCCGGTGATGACCGGGCCGTGCCCGGAGGGGATCGTCGGCCCGTGGTCACCCGGGATACCGCCACCGCCGGTACCAGCACCGCCGCCGGTACCACCGGGGTTGACTCCACCCGCGCCACCCGCGCCGGTACCTCCGCCGAGTGTCGTGCCTTCCTGGCCGAGGATGTCGCCGTGCCCGCCCGCGCCGGCCCCGGCATGTGCGCCCGTCCCGGTGGCTACGCCACCTGGGCTGGTCGTTGCGGGTCCGGCGGTCACGCTGCCGGCGCCACCAGTACCGGCCTGCGCCCCGGCACCGGCTCCGGCTGCACCAGAGATCCCGGCCGGCTGCGGGGACGGGTGCCCGGCCAGCGGGGTGTTTCCACCGCCACCGATGCCCAGCCCTGCGCCACCGGCGGCACCGGCCTGACCTCCCACGCCGACACCACCCATCGGACCTGCGACGTGTGGTGTCGCAGCCCCGTTCAACGCCGCACCCTCACTGGCGATGAGTCCGGCTTGGCTCCCTGCGCCGGCCATGCTGCCGGCAGCGGCCGCGTGACCGCCAAGGGCCGCCTGGCTGGACAGACCCGCCTGGCTAGACAGACCCGCCTGGCTAGACAGACCCGCCTGGCTAGACAGACCCGCCTGCCCGGCGAGACTTGCTTGCCCACCCGCTACGGCGCCAGCCTGGGCGCCGCCGCCAAGGGCGCCGCCAACCTGACCGCCGGCACCAACCGCGCCACCAAGCTGGCCACCGGCACCAACCGCGCCGCCAACCTGACCACCAGCGCCGATACCGCCGCCAATCGCACCACCAGCCTGACCGCCTGCACCTACCGCGCCACCAACCTGACCACCGGCACCTACCGCGCCACCAACCTGACCACCGGCACCTACCGCGCCACCAACCTGACCG
>NZ_JBTNSY010000038.1:0-33267 GCF_054515735.1 Mycobacterium sp. ML4 | reverse complement strand
TCGTGGCATCGACGCCGGGTAATGGCGATGGCGACCCCAATTCCTATGGCGTACTGGGCTGCGGTGCCTCCCCGCTACCTGTGCCACAATGGTGGGCCAAGCTGTGCGACGCATGGTGGTGTGTCGATGCCTCCTATCCGTCCAACGCCCGCGACCAGGCTCGTGTCGACGCGACGCGGGACTCCGATCCTGATCGCAGTCCGAGCTACCCACGCCGCTCGACCGAACCAGCCAACTAGCTCGCATTCATCTAATCTTTTGCAGCACAATACATTTGATAGAGTAATCGGCTCATTGGCGCCACCTGCCGGATCATCCGCCGAGTTTCTGGCTCGAAGTGGCTAAGGTGGGTAAGCAATGGAAGGACATGAGACGCAGTCGCCGGTCGACGCGCCCACCTGTTACCGGCACCCCGGCCGCCAGACGTACGTCCACTGCACCCGGTGCGAACGGCCGATCTGTGGTGACTGCATGCGCAGCGCCGCCGTCGGTCACCAATGTGTGGAGTGCGTACAGGAGGGTGCTCGAACGGTACGGCCGCAGCGAACCCGATTCGGTGGCCGGGAACGCTCGGGACGGCCGGTCGTCACGCTCGCATTGATCGCCGTCAACGTGCTGGCCTTCATCGCCGAGATGGCGATCCCGGATGTGCAGCGGCAATTCGCGCTGTGGCCGCCGGCGGTTGCCGACGGTCAGTACTACCGACTCGTGACATCGGCGTTCCTGCACTACGGCCCAACGCATCTGCTGCTGAACATGTGGGCTCTGTACGTAGTGGGCCAGCCGCTGGAAATGTGGCTGGGCCGGCTGCGGTTCAGCGCGCTGTACGCGGTGAGCGGGTTGGGGGGTTCGGTGCTGGTCTACCTGCTCGCACCGCTCAACACGCCGACGGCGGGCGCATCGGGAGCGGTGTTCGGTCTGTTTGCCGCGACGTTCGTGGTGGCGAAACGACTCACCCTCGACGTCCGGTGGGTGGGCGCGGTGATCGTCGTCAACCTGGCGTTCACGTTCGTGGCACCCCTGGTCAGTTCGCAGCAGATCAGCTGGCAGGGACATCTGGGCGGGCTGGTTTCGGGTGCGGTGATCGCCGCGGCGTACGTGTATGCGCCGCGGCAGCGACGCGACGCCGTTCAGGCGGCGGCGACGGTGGCGATGCTGGTGCTGTACGGGGCGTTGGTGTGGTGGCGCACGGCGTCGCTCCTCGCCCAGTTCAGCTGAACCCTTTTGCGTCTGCTCGCGGGGTGGGGTGCCCGCTCGCGGGGGAGGGGTCGCCCGCGCAGTAGGTTGACTGCCATGAGCTGGTGGACCGCTCACGCCGAGCGGACATTGACCGAACAGGTCCCTTCGTCACCGGACCAGGTGCGCGACTACTACGTCGACCTGGACAACATCAGGCTGGTGCACCCGCTGATCGTCTCGGTTGACCTGTTGTCCCGTACCGAAACTCCTGACGGGTACCGAGTGAGTTATCGCGTGGTAGATCGGATTCCGTTGGGACCCGTGACCATGAAGATCACCTACCGGGCTCGGATTCATGTTCCCCTGCATGGTGACGTACTCACCGAGGCCGACCAGTCACCGGGGGTGCGGGTGCGCGGATCAGTGCGCTTCGAGCCGATCGGCGACGGTACCCGGGTCACCGAACGCATCCGCTTCGCCGCGCCCCGGCCGCTGGCTTCGTTCACGGTTCGTCAGGCGGTCAAGGCACACACCAAGATGCTCTACGGCATTCGGCGCCACTTCGAACTCGCCTGACTGCTCAGGTTTTCCATTGCGCGTTCAACGCGCGCTCGGACAGATACCTGGTGGCGCTCCACCCGCCGTCGACAACGATGGTCTGGCCGTTGATGAAGGCACCACCAGGCGAGCACAGGAATGCTACGGTGCTGGCTACGTCGTCGACCGTGCCCAACCGCTGGTGCGGCGTCATCTCGACATTGATGCGCCGGAACCGTTCGTCGGCTAGGCGATGCTCGGTCATGGCGGTCTGAATGACGCCGGGAGCCACTGCGTTGCAACGAATCCCCTGGGCCCCGTATTGACAGGCTATGTGCGTGGTCATCGCGGTGAGTCCGCCCTTGGCCGCCGAGTAGGCACCACCTCGCATGCCGCCCACAACCGCGAAGGTCGAGGTGATGTTGACGATCCCCGACCCCGGCTGCAGGTAGGGCAGCACCTCACGCACCAACCGAAATGGCGCGCGCAGCATCAAACCGAGGAAATAGTCCAGGGATTCGTCGTCGGTCTCGTGCAGCGGCTTGGGGCTGCCGACGCCGGCAGCGTTGACGAGGAAATCGACACGACCCCAGCGGGAGACGGCGGCGGCGACGATCTGCCGGGGTCCGTCGTCGTCGACGAGATCGACAGCCAGGGTGCCGACCCGGCCGGGGTCACCGATCGCCGCCGCCAGCTCAGCGAGCCTGCGCTCGTTGCGTCCCGTCCCCAACACCGCCATACCGGACTCGGCAAGCTTTGTCGCGCAACCGAATCCGATGTCGCCGCTTGCTCCCGTCACGATCGCTACCTGCATGTCACAGCTCCGCGTTCATCAGTGCCGCCCTGATCTGATGCTTGAGCACCTTTCCCGCGTCATTCTTCGGCAAACCCTCCCAGATCACCACCTGCTCAGGCGCTTTGAAACGCGCAATACCGGCCGCCGCCAGGAAGGCACGCAGGTTCGTCACGTCCGGTCCCGGCTTCGCCGCGGGTACGATGACAGCGCAGGCCCGCTCGCCGGTGCGGGCGTCTGGTACGCCGACGATCGCGACTTCGGCGATGTCCGGATGGTCGGCCAGCAGGTCCTCGACCTCTTTGGCCGATATGTTCTCGCCGCTTCGGACGATGATGTCCTTGGCCCGTCCGGTGACGACGAGATACTCGTCGTCCACCCAGCGCGCCAGATCGCCGGTGCGGAAGTATCCGTCGGCGTCGAAAGAGTCGTTTTCGTCGTCGGCATGCAGGTAGCCGACCAACATCTGTGGTCCGCGAACCCGGATCTCGCCGTCCACCAGTTTGACGTCGGCGACACCCGGTCGCCCATCGGTGTCGGCCGCGTGATCGAGGTCATCGAGGGAACCGACCGTCGTGACCGGCACCTCGGTGGATCCGTACACCCTGGTCACCACCGAAGACTCCAAATGTGCAGCTGCCCTGCGGATCAGCGATGGCGACACGGAGGCACCGCCACAGATGAACACCTTCAGGTCGGGCAGCCGGGTGCCGGCGCGCTGGGCCGCGGCAAGCAACTGTTCCAGGAACGGCGTCGCACCGGCCATGTGTGTGCAACGTTCACCCACCATCAGCCCCACCGCCACGTCGGGGTCCCAGCGTTCGATCAGCACCGCGGTGGCACCCAGCAGAAAGGGAGCCTCGAAGGCGTAGATGGACCCGCCGATGTGAGCGATCGGTGAGGCGACCATGAACGTGTCGCCCGGCTCGACCAGCCAGTGATCACCGATTTGCCGAAGCAGCGCGTGGATCGAATTATGACTGTGTAGAACGCCTTTCGGCCTTCCGGTGGTGCCGGAGGTGTACAGGATCAGACGCACCGCGTCGGGTTCCAACCCGGGAAGCGGCGCGACAGGGGCGACCAGCGCACCGAACGGAATCTGGCCGGCTTCGCAATCTCCGCGCAGCACAACCACATCCGGCGGCGATTCCAGCTGGGCGGTCACCCGTTGCAGCATTGCGGTGTAGTCGTGATCTCCCAACGTCGACGGGATGAACACCATCCGGCTGTCTGCGTCCTCGAGGATGAACCGCAGCTCCCGCTCCCGCAGCGACGGCAGTACCGGATTGGCCACCATGCCTGCCAGCGTTATGGCCAGGTAGATCACCGCCGCCTCATGCCAATTGGGCAGCATGAACGACACCACGCTGCCCGGCGTCGTCCGCGCATGCAATGCCTGTCCCAGCGCTGCCGCCCGCCGGTAGAGTTCCGCACACGTCAAGCGCTGATCGCCGTCGATGAGTGCCACCCGCCCGGGGGTGTCCCGGGCGGCCACGCGCAGCGCGTCCGCCAGCGTTTCTCGCCGCCAAAGTGCATGAGCATAAGCGTGTTTGGCGCGTTCGTCGTCCCATCGAACCCGGCGCCCTCCGATCATCCTGCTACCCACGCATTCGCCGCATCGTCATCGAATGCCGGAAGCGGGACGCCGGATGCGTGTTGATCGTCACCTGGGCCACCCGTTCGTCGGAGGCGCGGTAGGTGCGCAGGACCTGCAGTGCGGGGCTGCCGGGTTCGGCGTCGAGTCCCACGGCCAGCTCGGGGGACAGCAGCACGGCGGTGATCTCTTGGCGCACTTCGACGATACTGAGCCCGAACAAGTCTTCGATCAACGGGAAGATCGGCCCTTCATGTCGTTGCAGGAGCCGGCCGACCGCCGCGAATTCACGGTTGATGTAGTAGTCCGTGCGGCACAGCGCAGACGTGGAAGCTGCAGCCTGGCGTGCACCGCGAACCGACAGCCACTGCTCGCCCACGACCAAGCCGGTGAGCACCGACAGGTCATCGTCGATGGTGATCATCGCGACGGACTCGATCGCGAATCGGGTGCCGGTGGCGAAGTCCAGCAGGTCGTTGATCGACATGACATGCTGAACATAGGAATCCGTCGACGGTCGTGGCACCACCAGCGTTCCGGTGCGTGGCCGTGAGGAGACCAGATTGTCGTCACGCAACCGGCGCAGCGCTTCGCGGACGGTGTACCGGCTGACCGCAAAGCGTTCGCACAACTCGTGTTCGGTCGGCAGCTGGGAGCCGACCGGATAGACCCCTTCCACGATCTCCTTGCGCAGTGTGCGAGCCACCTGTAGGTAGCGGTGGTCGGCCACCTTTGCTTCAGACAACCTGGTACCCCTTCAGTTTTCCCGGCGCAGTGCCAGCACACTGCCGTCCGCGTCAGCGGAGAGATACAGCGTGCCGTCCGGTCCGGCTGCGATGCCGGCGAACGGCCCCTGGGGCCCGGAGAACGGCGGCATTCCGCGAAGCGGCTTGGGGACGACGCCGGGTGGCGCACCGACGGGCAGGTCGGTGGCTATAGTGCGCCGGACCCCGCTGTTCAGGTCGACGGCGACGAGTTGCTTTGCGCCGGAATCGATGACATACACCTGCTGACCCAGCACCGTCAGGCCCTGCGGCCGCTGCAGTCCCTCGATCAGCGGGCCCGAACCCAGCTTGAGCACCCGCCCGGCGCCGGCCTCCGAGACCAGGCACGTTCCGTCGGGAGCCATGGCCACACCGACGGGCTCACGTAGGCCCGATGCCAGCACCTCGACCTCGCCCGCCCGGATGCTCAGCACTCGCCCGGTGCCCAGCTCGGCCACCACAACGCCGCTTCGCGGGCCGACGGCTATGCCGTAAAGCTGGTCGAAACCCTTTGCCAGCAACGCGCTTTCGTTGTCAGCCGGCCGATAACGGGCCACCTCTCCGTTGGAGGTGGTGACGATGAATTCGCCGGGTCCGGCCACCGCCAGTCCGCGCAGGAAACCGGGGTAGCCCGGACTGAACAGCATGCCGGCGGTGCGCAGCGTGCCGTCCGCACGCAGGACGTAGCAGTACGTCCCGTCAGCGATGTACAGCTGGCCGTCGGTGGCGACCGCGAGGTCCAGCGGCCAATTCAGCCCGCCGTCCAGGATGGTCCGGGTTTGTCCGTCGCCGAGTATTTCGGTGATCTCGCCGGTGAAATTCGAGACGAACAGCCGGTTGTCCACGAAGGTCAGGTTGTCCAGACCCGGGTTCAGCTGCGCCAGCATCTGCTGTTGCCCGGTGCGGGGGTCGATGCGTAGCACCTGTCCGCTGTGTACCTGCGTCGACACGAGGTGGCCGTCGGTATCGAACTTCACCGCATCGGGTATGCCCAGACCGCCCGCGACGCACTGGGGGTCACCGCCGTCGGGGTCGATGCGCCAGATTTCGTTGGCACCCATCACCGGGAAGTACAACAACCCATCGGGGCCGACTTCCATGGCGTTGGGCGAGGGCACGTTGTCCAACAACACCGTTGGCGACCCGCCGCCGCGGTCGAGTTCCAGAATGCGTCCCCCGGCGCGGCATTCGCCGACGAACAGCCTGCCGTGGTGAACCGTGATGCCGTTGGCTGACGGTACGTCGTCGCGCAGCACCCGGGTGTTGCCGGCGACGTCGCGCATGCTCACCCGTCCGTCCATCACCTCGGTCGCGTACAGGTTGCCCACCGCGTCGAATGTGAGGTCGTCGGGGGCGATGATGTCGCCGCCTTTGGCGCTGACGGTCTCGATCTCACCGGTAGCCAGATCCAGCGCACTGATCTGGCTACCGGTGACCTGAGCGATGTAGACGCGGCCGTCCGGGCCCGTGCGCAGACCGTTGGCGCCGAACAGTCGGCTGGGCTGGGTGAGCCGCGTCAGGGTCCAACCATCGGCGAGCATCGGCGGCCGCCCGGCGCTGTAGCGTGCAGCCTTCACCGCTCGCACGATAGCAATCACCGATTGGTCCAGACAATAGCCACCAGCATGCCAGCCACCGGCCTTGACGGGCGGGCCAAGACGAGAGAATCATGCTCTCTGATGAGTGCACGCCATTATCTTGTCCGGACAATTCGGTGAACTCCGGACCGTTGAGCCTCGCGGGGCGGGTCGTGGTGGTGGCCGGGGCCGCGGGTGGCGGCATCGGTACCACGGTGACGCGGGTTGTCGCCGAAGCAGGGGCGACAGTGGTTGCGGTCAGCCGGGGCCGCGATAATCTCGACCAGCACATCGGTCCGTTGATCGGCGAAGGCCTGTCCGTGGTCCCGGTGGCGGCCGACGTATCCTGCGATGCGGGCGTGTCCGTTGCCGTGCAGGCTGCGACGCACGCCGACGGTCAGCTTTACGGGCTGGTGAACGTGGCAGGTGGCGCGGACCCGTCGACGTGGATGCCGTTCACCCGGGTGACGCGCGGGGCCTGGCGTGATTTGTTCACGCAGAACCTGGAGACGATGTTCTTCATGAGCCAGGCCGTGGCCGCGGAACTGAAGCGCCGCAAGCTCCCCGGTTCCATCGTTTCGATTTCGTCGATCAGCGGGATGAACACTGCGCCGTTCCACGTCGCCTATGGCACCGCCAAAGCGGCGATCGTGGCGGTGACCCGGACCATGGCGGTCGAACTTGCGTATGAGGATGGAGCGCCACCGATCCGGGTCAATGCCGTCGCGCCCGGCGTCACCGCCACACCGGCATCGCAGACCTACACCGATGACGATCCCGACCGCGACCGTCGTGCGATCGCGATGGGGCGGCGGGGCCGCCCCGACGAGGTGGCCGGCGCCGCACTGTTTCTGCTGTCAGATCTGTCGAGTTACATCACCGGTCAGACGTTGCTTGTCGACGGCGGCCTGAATCTCAAGTGGGGGCATCTGCGGGCCGACAACACCCCGCTCTTTCTCAAAGACGAGTCCTTCCGCGACGCGATCAAGCGGTGGGACTAGCAGGGAGTGCATATGGATGACGATCTGACGGCACCGGTCATCATCGGGGTTGAGGCCTACCTCTCCGAGGACTACGCCCGCGCCGAACGAGACAAGCTGTGGCGCACGGTATGGCAGCAGGTGGGCCGGGTGGAGGAACTGCCCAAGGTGGGCAGCTACCTGACCTACGACATCCTCGACGACTCGATCCTGGTGGTGCGCACGGGTCCGGACACGTTCAAAGCTCACCACAACGTGTGCGTCCACCGCGGCCGTCGCCTGGTGGACACTCCCGCTGCGGCGAAAAATGCCTGCGGGCATAAGAAGTCGTTCGTCTGTGGCTTTCACGGCTGGACCTATGACCACGAGGGCAGCTGCATCCACATCCCCGAACGCGACGACTGGCAGGGTGCGCTGACCCCGGAGAACACGCATCTGAGCACCGTCCACGTCGACACCTGGGGCGGCTGGATCTGGATCAACATGGACCCCGCAGCCGAGCCGTTGCGCGACTACCTGGAACCCGCCGCCACCATGCTGGATCCGTTCAATCTGCAGGACATGCGCTGCAAGTGGCGAAAGTGGCTGCATTTCCATTGCAATTGGAAGGTGGCGATGGAGGCCTTCAACGAGACATATCACGTCGCTACCACTCATCCGCAATTCAACAAGTTCGGCAATTTCCGGGGGTGGGCCGCCGCGCACGGAAAGCACAGCAACATCGGCTACGACGCGCCCACGGACCTTGCCGAAACCAGGTCCAAGATCCGCCTCGGTACCGGCACCGACCCGCGTGTGTCGACCGCCGAGATGCAGCTCTACACCCTCGAGGAGACCAACGCGACCACCACCAGGACGCTGGTGGACGCGGCCTTGCGCCTGGTCGACGAACTGCCGGCTGATGCCCCGGCCGATCAGGTGCTCAGCCACTGGCTGTCGTCGGCCCGGAAGGACGACGAAGCGCGCGGCGTGACGT
Organism: Mycobacterium sp. ML4; assembly: GCF_054515735.1. Classification (NCBI taxonomy): domain Bacteria; kingdom Bacillati; phylum Actinomycetota; class Actinomycetes; order Mycobacteriales; family Mycobacteriaceae; genus Mycobacterium; species Mycobacterium sp. ML4. Next base: position 24,867 of record NZ_JBTNSY010000038.1, on the reverse strand, counting down.
GGCCCACCATCGATCCCGAGCATCTGGCGAACAGCGGCACCGCCTGGCAGATCTTTCCGAATTTCCAGATCGGCCAGGGCCTGACCACGGCGCTGTGCTACAGCGCACGACCACACGGCTACGATCCCGACCAGTGCATCTTTGAAGCGTCCTGCTACGAGCTGTACCCCAAAGGTGAAGAGCCGCAGACTGAATGGGTGTATGCACCACCGGATGACCCGGACTGGCGCAGTGTCCTGCCGCAGGACTTCTCCAATATGGCCGCGGTGCAGCAGGGCATGAAGTCACTCGGTTTCCGCGGGCCCAAGCCCAACCCCTATATGGAACGCAGCACCGCGAACCTGCACCGCAACCTCGCGACCTACATGGGGACCGGCGCCCCGCAACCCTTGGCAACAGAGACGGAGATGCAACGATGAAGGTCAATCTCGGCTTCGGAGCACACAACTCGCAGGACTGGGAGCGTGTGCTTGCCAAAGACTTCAGTCGGCCGCCGGCCACACCGGACTGGGAGTGTGTGCAGGCCACCCTGGCGATCGCCGACCTGGCCGAACCGCTCGGCTTCGACGGCATCTGGATGCCGGAGCACTGTGGGACACCATACGGTATGACGCCCAACCCGATTCAAGCGCTGAGTTACTTCGCCGGACGCACCGAGCGCATCAGCCTGGGTACGTTCGTCGTGGTGGCACCATGGTGGCACCCGGTGCGGTTGGCGCACCAGATCGCCTACCTCGACATCATCTCCAACGGGCGTTATGACACCATCGGAATCGGCCGTGGAGTATCCAAGGGGGAGTTCGACGCCGTCGGTGTGCCCCGCGAGGAAAGCCGGCAGCGGTTCAACGAAACGCTGGACATCCTGCAAATGGCGCTGTCCGGCGAGCGATTCTCCTATGAAGGAGAGATCTTCACGGTGCCGGAGATGTCGCTTCGCCCCGAACCGCAGAGCCGCGATTTGTTCTCCCGCATCTACAGCTCGTCCTCGACCGCGGAGTCGCTGGAGATCCTGTCCCGCCGCGGCATGGTCCCACTGTTCGTGGGCAACAAGCCGATTGAGGACGCAGGCCGAGAAGTTCAGCAGGTGAACATCTTTCGCAAGGAAGAGGGTTTGCCGCCGTGTCAGCCCAAGAACGTCATGTTCATGTACTGCACGCCGGACGCGCAGGAAGCCGCGAAGTCCGAGGAGTGGATCTGGACGGCCAATCGCGATGTCACCGTACATTACGGATTTGCGGACGCGTCGAACTTCAAGGGCGTCAAAGGATACGAAGCGTACGCGGCGCGAGAGGCCACCGCCACCGCGGTGCTGGCGTCGTCGGTGACCGCGGCGCCGAAGGGCACCCCCAAGACACCGGGCTATCACGCGTCCAATCTGCTGATCGGAACGCCCGAGGAGATCTACCAGCGGATCGTTGCGGCCCAGGAGGCCTGCTCGTTCTCCGAGCTGACCATCGTCCCCCAGTTCGGCACCATGCCCTACGACGAGGCGATGGACAGCGCCCGCCTGTTCGCCCTTGAAGTGCTGCCCGCAGTGCATGAGATGGCTGCGCCGCTTCATGCCGCAGCGCTGCCGGAGAACGCTCTGGCATGAGCGAGGACTGCGCGCCGACAGTCACCCCTGGTGACATCGACCTGCCCGCACTGCGTGAAAAGTGTCGGCAGGAACGCGAAAAGCGGTTGCGCCCGGAAGGATCCCGGCAGTACATCGAGCTGGTCGACGACTTCGCCGGCTTCTACGAAATCGATCCGTATTCGCCGGATCTGGTTCGTGACCCGATCTCGGCGGACATCGACGTAGCGGTCCTCGGCGGTGGTTTCGGGGGTCTGTTGTGCGCGGCCCACCTGAAGAAGGCCGGCGTGCAGGACGTCCGCATCATCGAACTGGGCGGGGACTTCGGCGGCGTGTGGTACTGGAATCGCTACCCGGGATTACAGTGCGACAACGAATCCTACTGTTACATACCGTTGCTGGAGGAGCTGAACTTCATCCCGAGCAAGAAGTTCGCCGACGGCAGCGAGATCTACGAGCACTGCCGGCGAATCGGGAAGCATTACGGGCTTTACGATTCCGCTGTGTTCTCGACTCGGGTGAAGGCACTGCGCTGGGACGAGGAGATCAAGTCTTGGCAGGTGAGTACCAACCGCGACGACGACATCCGGGCGCGCTTCGTGGTGCTCGCCTCGGGGCCCTTCCACCGGCCCAAGCTGCCCGGCATACCGGGGATCAAGAACTATCAAGGACACAGCTTCCATTCGTCGCGCTGGGACTACGGCTACACCGGGGGCGACGCCACCGGCGGGTTGCACGGGCTGAGCGACAAACGCGTCGCTGTTGTGGGAACCGGGGCCACCGCCGTGCAGATCGTGCCCTTTCTGGGCCGGTATGCCAGGCATCTGTACGTGTTTCAACGCACGCCGTCCTCCGTCGGCGCGCGCAACAACGCCCCGACCGATCCCGAATGGGTGAAAACACTGCAACCGGGCTGGCAAAAGGAAAGGCAACGCAATTTTCACGCCTGGACGTTCGAGGGAATGGCTTTGGGCCAGCCCGATCTCGTCTGTGACTTCTGGACCGAACTCGGCCGCAATACTGCTGCCCGGGTCATGGCGTTGCCTGATCCGGCGGCCATGACACCCGAGCAGTTCATGGCGATCCGGGAGGAGGAGGACTATAAGGTCATGGAGCGGCTGCGGCGCCGGGTCGAGACCATCGTCGAGGACCCCGAGACCGCCGAGGCGCTCAAGCCCTACTATCGCTTCCTGTGCAAGCGACCCTGCACCAACGACGATTATCTTCCGACCTTCAACCGTCCGAATGTGACGTTGGTAGACGTCTCGGGCACCAAGGGAGTTGAGCGGGCTACCGCAAAGGGGCTGGTGGCCAACGGGATCGAATATGAAGTCGACTGCATCATCTACGCCAGCGGATTCGAGATCACCACGGAACTGAGCCGTCGGTACTCGATGGAGGCGATCGAAGGCCGGCACGGTCTGTCACTTTTCGAACATTGGCGCGACGGCTACCGGACGCTGCACGGGATGACCAGCCGCGGGTTTCCCAACCAGTTTTTCACCGGCTTCACCCAGGTCGGTATCTCCGCGAACATCGCCGCCAATTACGAACTGCAGGGTGAACACATCGCCTACATCATCGCGCAGGCGCTGGAACGGGGGGCCGGCACAGTGGAGCCCACCCGGGAGGCGCAAGACGCATGGTGCCGGACGATCCGGGATACCGCGATCGACAACAGCCAGTTCGACTCCGAATGCACGCCAGGCTATTACAACAACGAAGGTGGCGGAACCGAGGGAATCCGGTCCCACCTCGGTGAGCCGTACGGACCGGGCTTCTACGCATTCGGTGAACTGCTCGCGCAGTGGCGCGCCACGGGTGAGCTGGAGGGCCTCGAACTCGGATGAACGAACTCAGGTTCGACGATCGGGTCGCCGTGATCACCGGCGCCGCCAGGGGTCTGGGCAGGGAATACGCCGTGATGCTGGCCGCCCGGGGAGCCAAGATCGTCGTCAACGATACGGGCGGCACACTGGCCGGCAACGATGCGGACACCGCTCGGGCGCAAGAGATTACGGCCGAGATCAACGCGGCCGGCGGTGAAGCGGTCGCCTGCGCCGAGTCGGTGACCACCCCGGCAGGCGGACGGGCGATCATCCGAACCGCACTCGATGAATTCGGGCGGATCGACATCCTGATCCACAACGCCGGCACCGTGCGGCGCGGGTCGCTGAAAGAGCTGAGTTACGAAGACTTCGAGGCTGTTCTCGACGTGCATCTGCGGGGAGCGTTTCACGTAGTACGTCCCGCCTTCCCGCTGATGTGCGATGCCGGCTACGGCCGCATCGTTCTGACCTCCTCCATCGGCGGCATGTACGGCAACCAGGGCATCGCCAACTACGCCGCGGCGAAGGCCGGCCTGATTGGTCTGTCCAATGTCGTAGCACTCGAAGGTGCTGCGGAGGGTGTGCGGTGCAACGTGATCGTCCCGTCGGCGGTGACCAGAATGGCTGAGGGACTCGATGTTTCGGCCTATCCGCCGATGGGGGCCGAGCTGGTGGCGCCCGTGGTGGGCTTTCTCGCGCATGAGTCCTGCCCGGTGACCGGTGAGATCCTGATCGCCATCGCGGGCCGGGTGGCCCGCGCGGTGGTCGCGGAGAGCCCGGGCGTGCAGCGGTTGGCGTGGACCATGGAGGATGTCGCCGAACAGCTCTACGCGGTCCGGGATCTCAGCGCTCCGCTGGTCTTCCCGGTAGTCCCCGACGGGCATGCCGATCACATCAGGTACAGCTTCGAGTCAGCGGCGTGGGCGATCAAGGAGAATGCCCACCATGTCTGAGCCGAACCCAGGCCCCCTGGCGGGCGTCCGCGTCGTCGACCTCACCGCGATGGTCATGGGCCCCTACTGCACCCAGATCATGGCCGACATGGGTGCCGACGTCATCAAGGTCGAGCCTCCGCAGGGTGATGACACCCGCTACGTCTCCGTCGGCCCGGCTCCCGGCATGAGCGGCGTCTTCGTCAACGTCAACCGCGGCAAGCGAGGGATCACCCTGGACCTCAAATGCGATCCCGGTCGAAGAGCCCTGCGGGCTCTCATCGAGCGCGCCGACATCTTCATCCATTCGATGCGCGCCGCGGCCATCGGCCGGCTGGGACTCGGCTATGCCGACGTCAGCGCGATCAACCCGGCGATCATCTACACCAACTGCTACGGGTACAGCCGGCGTGGACCGCGGCGTGACCTGCCGGCCTACGACGACACGATCCAAGCCGCGTGCGGGCTACCCTTCGTGCAGCAGCAACTGACCGGCGAAGCCAACTACGTGGGCACCATCGTGGCCGACAAGGTCGCCGGACTGACGGCGCTGTACGCGACGATGATGGCCCTGTTCCACCGGGAACGCAGTGGTGAGGGTCAGGAGGTGGAGATTGGCATGTTCGAGGCCATGGCTTCGTTCATGCTCGTCGAGCACGCCAACGGTGCCATGTTCGATCCGCCGTTGGGTCCGGCGGTTTATCCGCGCACGGTGGCGCCCAATCGACGGCCATACCGCACCAGCGACGGCTACGTGTCGGCGCTGATCTACAACGACAGACACTGGGCTGCCTTCGTCGATGCGGTGCGGCCGGAGTGGGCGGCGGACTGTTACGCCACGCTGGAGGGCAGGGCACGGCAGATCGACACCATTTATGCGCTGCTGGCCGAGACTTTCGCTCAGCGCACCACCCGGGAGTGGCTGGGCCTGCTCGGCGAGCTCCAGATCCCGGCATCGGCGCTGTCGAGTCCGGCGGAGCTGTTCGACGACCCACAGCTCGAAGCCGTCGAGTTCTTCGAGACCGTTGACAGCGCGCACGGACCGGTGCGCTTCCCGGGCGTGCCGACCTGGTTCTCCCGGACGCCGGGCCGGGTCGCGGGTCCGGCTCCCGGCTTGGGTGCCCACAACGCCGAGGTGCTTGGCGAACTGGGTCTCACCTACGTCGAGGCTGAGGCAGCGGATACCGCGGTCAGACCTGATTGATGTGTGCCCGCGCGTCCCGGGCTGCAAAACCGTTGCGGGTCTTCGATAATCCCCGCGTGTCCTACCCCGGATCCGAACAACTCAAGCCTAAGCTGGCTCGGATCAAGAGGAGGGGCAGCGACGTATCGGCATCAAAACCGGCGCCGGACGAGGAAGAGGTCAGGGCGCGCTAACCGCGAGCACTGAGCCGGGTGGGAGAAATCCCGCACCGGCACGTTCTGCACCCAGGGCCCGTTGGGTTACCCCGGTGCGTCGGGGCGGCCGACCCGCGAACCGGGGAAGCATCGACCGGCGTGCCGGCATTCCGGCGTTGGACGGGCTGCGTGCGGTAGCCGTAAGCCTGGTACTGGTGGGCCACGGCGGCATTCCCGGCGTCGGCGGCGGGTTCGTCGGGGTCGACATATTCTTCGTCCTCAGCGGCTTCCTGATCACCTCGTTGCTGCTCGACGAGCTGGGGCGCTCCGGTCGTATCGACTTGACCGGCTTCTGGATTCGGCGTGCCCGCCGACTGCTGCCGGCGTTGGTCCTGATGGTGCTGAGCGTGGGTGCGGCCCGGGAATTCCTGCCGTATCAGTCACTCGACGGTTTGCGCGGCGACGCCATCGCGGCCTTCGCGTGGATGGCCAACTGGCGCTTCGTGGTACAGAAGACCGACTACTTCACCCAGGGAGCGCCCTCGCCTCTCCAACACACGTGGTCGCTCGGGGTGGAGGAGCAGTACTACATCGTCTGGCCCGCGTTACTGATTGTTGTGACGCTGTTGTTGGCCGCGCGGGCCAGGCGTTACTTCGCCAAGATCACCGTCGGCCACGTCCGGCTTGCCGCCTTCGTGATCGCCACACTCGGCGCGACGGCGTCGGCAACGGCCGCGATGCTCTGCACTTCTGATGCCACCCGGGACCGGATCTATTTCGGCACCGACACCCGTGCGCAGGCCTTGCTGGTGGGTGCTGCGGCATCGGCTCTGCTGGTTCGGGACTGGTCGTCGCTGAACCGCGGATGGTGCCTGATCCGGAGCCGCTGGGGACGACGGATCGCGCGGGTGCTGCCGATCGGCGGTTTGGCCGGGTTGGCGGCGCTTACGCATTACGCAACCGGAAGCGCGAGCGAGTTCCGCCATGGATTGTTGATCGCGGTGGCCATCGCCGCAGTTCTGGTGGTGGCGCCGGTGGCACTCGAGCAGCGCGGATTGGCGGCGCGCGTGTTGGCCTGTCCTCCGCTGGTGTGGCTGGGCGCGATTTCCTATGGAATCTATCTCTGGCATTGGCCGATCTTTCTCGTACTCAACGGCGAACGCACCGGCTGGTCGGGATTGGGCCTGTTCGGCGCCCGCTGTGCGGTCACGCTTGCGGTAGCCGCCGTCTCCTACTGGGCGATCGAGCAACCCATCCGTCGCTGGCGCCCACAGCGGGTCCCGTTGTTGCCGTTGGCCGCGGCGACGGTCGCCAGCGCCGCCGCGGCAACGATTTTGGTGGTGCCGGTCGGAACCGGTCTGCACGAGGTCGGCCTGCCGCCCGGCGTGTCCGCGGTGGCGGCGGTCTCGCCCTCACCTCCGGCGGACAGCCGGCCCGCGCCGGGGCCGCGAGATCCCAATCAGCCCTTTACCGTATCGGTGTTCGGCGATTCGATTGGCTGGACCATGATGCATTTCCTGCCGCCGACGCCCGGCTTTCGTTTCATCGACCACACGGTCATCGGATGCAGCCTGGTGCGCGGCACACCGTACCGCTACATCGGACAAACCTTGGAGCAGCGACCCGAATGCGACTCCTGGCCGGGGCGTTGGGCAAGCCAGATCGCCCAGGACCGGCCAGACGTCGCGCTGCTCGTCATCGGCCGCTGGGAGACGGTGGACCGGGTGAACGAGGGCAACTGGACCCACATCGGTGACCCGGCATTCGACGCTTACCTGAACTTCGAATTGAACCGGGCGCTGGACATCTTCGGCTCCACCGGCGTGCGGGCGATGGTGGCCACCGTGCCCTACAGTCGCGGCGGCGAGAAACCCGACGGGCGGTTGTACCCCGAGGACCAACCGGACCGCGTCAACCAGTGGAACACGATGCTGCGCAACGCAGTTGGTCAACGGAAGAACGTCGGAATCGTCGACCTCAACAAGAAGCTCTGCCCGGACGGGGTTTACACCGCCAAGGTGGACGGCGTCAGGGTGCGCAGTGACGGCGTGCACCTGACCCCTGAGGGGGTGAAGTGGATGTTGCCGTGGCTCGAGGAGTCGGTGCGCTAGCCGGATGCTGTCCAGCAGCTGAGTTCCATGCTGTCGCTGGCTCGTGCCGGGAAATTGAAACTGACGTAACCGTTGTCGGGCTCACGCACGTAGTCCAGGTAGGGCCGCAGGTCGGCGGACTCGGTGTTGTCGGCGACGATCAGCGCGCCGGGCGACAGTGACGGTTCCAACAGCTTGATCACCGGCAGGTACAAATCCTTCCACCCGTCCAGCAGCACGAAATCCACGGGCTCTTCCAAGTCCGCCAGAGTGGAAAGCGCATCACCTTCCAGGATGGTGATCGTTCCTGCCAAGCCTGTCTCGGCGAAGGTGCGTTTCGCCGCGGCGATCTTGGTGTCGCTGAGTTCGGTGGTCACCACCCGCCCGGTGCCGTTGTCACGCAACGCTGCGGCAAGATGAATAGCGGAGATGCCGAACGACATTCCGAATTCGACCACCGTTCGGGGACGGGTCGCACGCACCAACGCGTAGAGCAGCCGGCCCGCTTCCGGTGTCACCGGGATGTAGAACTCGCGCATCGCCTCGGTGCGCTCGGCCGGTGTCATCGGCCGATCGAACTCCCCGATTATCTCCCGCAACCGCGACATCTGTTCCTCCGATGCGGTGTACATCCGCGTGAGTGTCGAGGCGACCACGGGGTCTCGCAAAGTATTGGCCATACCGCCGACAGTAGGCGCGCCCGCCCAGCCGGGCGCTTGGGGACCGAGTTTGACGTGCTGGGTTCGCAGTGCCACCATGGGAAGCTGCAAGCACCTCGGTAGGTGAGGCGTCTGCACGGATACAGGCCACTGACCCCGAACGTCGAAAGACGCCCCGGGTCAGGACAGCTCTTCCCGGCTTAAGGGTTGAGCCCAAGTGGCTTCCGGTCGTCCCGGCCGGATACGCCGTGCAGTGCCAAAGCTCCGACGAGAGGGGTGCGCTCGACGGTTTGGTTGAGCGTTCGCGTCTCCGTGGTGAATGTGGTGACACCCCCGTGTGTCCTGGCCGTGAGGAGGTGAGGGCGAGATGAGTCCCGGCGATAGTCCGTATCTGAAATCCATTCCGTCCCGACCCGGCTCCGGCCAGGTGACTGGCTGAAATCACGCTGCGCGCTGAATGACGCGAGCCGGTCGGGCTTCCACGTCAGGAGTAGTCCAATGACCACAACGACCACGACCTCTGCGATTCGGCGCCTGGGTCGGCACCTTGGCCGCATGTGGACGGCATCGCTGCACATGACCGCCCAAGAGCGCGCCGACGCGTATGTGAACCGCAGCCCCCTCTCGGTGATCGCGGGCTAGCGAATTCGGCCCGGATCAGATTCGCCGTCAACGCTTTTGAGTCAGATTGTGAGGGTCGCATGACCTCGATCTCCACCCACAGCCCGGTGCTGCCGGCGGTGGCCGAACCGGTGGTGCTGGACTGCGCGCACACCGGCGACATCGTCGGAGCCTTCGGCCGCATCGGTCGAGACGCCGCCCTCAGCGGCCGTTGGCGCCGACTGCGAACCCTGCTGGTCATCAGTGGTCCCGGTCTGATCGCCATGGTCGGCGACAATGACGCCGGCGGTGTAGCGACCTACGCCCAGGCCGGCCAGAACTACGGCATGGCACTGCTGTGGACGCTGGCCCTGATGGTTCCGGTGCTGTACGTCAACCAGGAGATGGCGTTACGCCTGGGCGTGGTTACCCGAGTTGGGCACGCACGACTCATCTTCCAGCGATTCGGGAAGTTCTGGGGCGCCTTCAGCGTCGGTGATCTGTTGCTGCTCAACGCATTGACGATTGTCACCGAGTTCATCGGGGTGTCCCTGGCGCTGGGCTTTCTGGGTTGTCCGAAAATCATCGCGATCCCAGCGGCTGCCGTGCTGCTGTTCGCGGTGGTGGCCGGCGGTTCGTTTCGCCGTTGGGAAGCTTTGATGTTCCTGCTCATCGCGGTGAACGTGGTGATCGTCCCCATGGCCCTGCTCGTTCGTCCCACCTGGACTGGTACCGCGGGCGGGTTGCTTCCACAATTCCCCGGCGGTCTGAACTCCACCGTGCTGTTATTGGTTGTCGCGATTGTCGGAACAACGGTGGCTCCGTGGCAGCTGTATTTTCAGCAGTCCAACGTGGTGGACAAGCGCATCACGACGCGCTGGATCCCCTATGCCCGAGCCGATTTGGCACTTGGCATCGTCTTGGTGGTGGTCGGGGCAACGGCTTTGATGGCGGTGACCGCATTCGGATTGGCGGGCACCGCCGCTGCCGGCAACTTCACCGACGCGAGCGCCGTTGCTTCCGGCCTGGCGCAGCACTGCGGCAGCACCGTCGGGGTGCTGTTCGCGGTCATCCTGCTGGACGCCTCGTTGATCGGTGCCAACGCGATCGGACTCGCCACCACCTACGCCGTCGGAGACGCGTTGGGAAAGCGGCATTCGCTGCACTGGAAGATCACCGAGGCACCCGGGTTCTACGGCGGATACGCGCTGCTGCTCGCGGTGTCGGCGGGCGTCGCGTTCAGCCCCGACCATGTGCTGGGCCTGATCACCCAGGGCGTGCAGGCACTGGCCGGCGTCGTGTTGCCATCGGCCACTGTCTTCCTGGTACTGCTGTGTAACGATCGAAAGCTGCTGGGCCCGTGGTCGAACACGTTGCGGCAGAACATCGTTGCCTGGACCATCGTATGGAGCCTGATTCTGCTGTCACTGGCGCTGACGGCAGCCACCCTGTTTCCGCAGCTGTCGACGAAAACCATCGGGATCGGACTCGGGGCAGGTGTGCTGATCGGTGTCGCCGGTGGTGCAGTCGGGGTCGTCGCCGGTCGTCGCGACCCCGCCGCGCGGCTGACCCGCACTGAGCAGAACGCCAACCGTCAACGGGACCTCGCCGGCTGGCAAACGCCGAATCTCGCAGTCCTGCAACGTCCGACGATGTCACCGACGCGGCGCGCCGGCCTGTTCACCCTGCGCGCTTACCTCGTGGTCGCGGTCGTCCTGGTAGTGGTCAAGATCGTCCAGACCGGGCTGAGCTAACGGCGGCAATCGCGTTGAGGCTGCACCTTTGGTGATCCGGCCCCAGTGCTCCGCTCGGCTAGTTAAGCCACCACGTCGATCGGATCACCGATGTTGACCTGGTTGAAGTACCAGGCCGCGTTGTCGGGGCTCAGGTTGATGCATCCGTGGCTGACATTGGCATAGCCCTGAGAATTCACCGACCACGGAGCCGAATGCACGTACACACCGCTGGAGGTGACGCGAACCGCGTACTGAGCGGTGATCAGGTATCCGTCCGAGGAATTCAGTGGGATTCCGATGGTGCGCGAGTCCATCACGACGGTGCGTTCCTTGGACATGGCGTTGAAATTGCCGATCGGTGTGGGGCGGCTCGGCTTGCCCATCGAGGCCGGCATGGTGCGGAGCACTTCACCGTTTCGGCTGACGGTGAAGGTGTGCGCGGAAATGCTTGCTACGCCCAATAACTCGTCGCCGGTGTCGAAGCCTTCGGTCAGTTCCTGAATTCCCACCGAGATGTGGCTGTGCGCGGGCCAGTGCCGGTCCGGGATCCATTGCACGAGGTTGCCGTCGAGCCACTGGAAGTGGCCGGTCATGTTGGACGGCGAGCTGATGTGAATGGCCCGCTCGGCGGCACGACGGTCGATCACCGGTGCCGTGAATGTCACCTCCACCGGGGCTCCCACGCCCACCACCGCGCCGCTGGACGGAAATATCGAGGCGACTCCGGGCAGCGGGTGCGGCACCGGGACGGCACCGGTGGCGGGGCTGCCGGACCCGGCCGCGGCCATCGTCGTGATCGCAACCAACACAAACAGATAACGAACCGCTCGACGCATGGTTTTCACCCTCCGGGACAGCGCGATAAGCACGACATCCCAGTCTAGTGGTTGTTGCGACGGTGCGGGCCATAGCAAACAATTCTGGTGTAGCGGGGAAGGCGCGGCGGCGCCAGGCTGGCCCGCCGGGGGTCGACGCGCTAGCCTCAGCGGGTTCGTGCCTACGGCCCGAAGGAGGTGCGGGTGCTTTTCCGTCAATTGGAGTACTTCGTCGCGGTGGCCCAGGAACGTCACTTCGCCCGTGCCGCCGAGAAGTGTTATGTGTCACAGCCCGCGTTGTCGGCGGCGATTGCCAAGCTTGAGCGGGAACTCAACGTCACCTTGATCAACCGTGGGCACAGCTTTCAGGGATTGACTCCCGAGGGGGAGCGGCTGGTGGTGTGGGCCAAGCGGATACTCGCAGAGCACGATGCCTTCAAGGCGGAGGTGCATGCGGTGCAGTCGGGCATCACCGGGACGCTGCGGCTGGGCACCGTGCCGAGCGCGTCCACAACGGCCTCCCTGGTGTTGTCCGCGTTTTGCTCGGCGCACCCCCTGGCAAAGGTGCAGATCTGCTCCCGCCTGGCCGCGACCGAGCTCTACCGCCGGCTGCACGAGTTCGATCTCGACGCCGTCATCGCCCACCCGCCGCCGTTGGACAGCAAGGACGGCCAGGATGTGGCCCTGGTGCCGCTCTACGATGAGCAGTACGTGCTGCTGTCGCGGGGGGACATGCTCCCGCCCGGTGCCGCTGCGCTGCGCTGGCCCGAGGCCGCGCAACTGCCCCTGGCATTGCTGACCGAGGACATGCGGGACAGACAGGTCATCGACGCGGCCTTCGCCGAACATGACATCACCGTGCACCCGCAAGTCGAAACGGATTCCGTTGCATCGCTGTTCGCACAGGTTGCGAACGGCAACTGGGCCACCATCGTGCCGCACACCTGGCTGTGGATGACGCCGACGCGGGGCGAAGTTCGCGCAGTCGAACTCATCGATCCGTCGCCACGGGCACCGATCGCGTTGGCCACCAACGCGTCCGGCCCGGGGTCTCCGGTGGCCCGTGCACTGGTTGCGTCGGCGAGGGAACTGCACCTCGACGAGTTCTTCGACGCGCAGCTGCGAAGCCTCACCCAGGGGCGTTGACACTCGGGCGGTCAGGGCTTCGCGGCACTCTTGGGATTGAGGCTGGCCAGGTGTCCGCTCTCCACTCCGGCGGCAGGGTCCAGTTGGCAGTCGATCAAAGCGGGCTCGCCGGACGCGAGTGCCTCGGACAGTGCCTTCTGCACTTCGTCCGGAGATGACACGTGATACCCCTTGCCGCCAAATGCTTCTGCGAGCAACTCGTGGCGGGCGCCGGCATTGAGCACCGTGGGTGCCGGGTCGGGCCCCGACACCGCTTCATCGCCTCGGTAGACGCCGCCGTTGTTGAGGATGACGACGGTGACCGGCAGCCGGTAGCGACAGATGGTTTCGATCTCCATGCCGCTGAACCCGAACGCACTGTCACCTTCGATGGCGACGACGGGCCGGCCGGTCTCGACGGCGGCGGCGATGGAGAAGCCCATGCCGATGCCCATCACGCCCCACGTTCCGGTGTCCAGGCGGTGACGCGGCAACTCCATGTCGATGACATTGCGGGCCAGGTCCAGTGCGTTGGCGCCCTCATTAACCACGTAAACGTCCGGATTATCTTGCAGCACAGCGCGAATAGCGCCCAGCGCGTTGTAGAACCGCATCGGTTGCGGATCCTCGGTCAGCCGCTCGCGCATCTTGGCGTCGTTGCGGGCCTTTCGCTCGGCGAGTTCGTTGGTCCACGCCGGGTCTGCACTTATCGGGCGGGTGGCCAGGCCGTCCCGCAGTGCGGACATCACCGAGCCGATGTCGCCTGCCAGCGGCGCGTCGATCGGCTGGTTACTGTCAAACTCCGAGGCCGCGATGTCGATCTGGATGAACTTGGCGTCGGCAGACCACTGTGGTGATTCCCCATGTCCCAAGAGCCAATTGAGTCGCGCTCCCACCAGCAGTACCGCGTCGGCGCGGGCGATGGCCAGTGAACGCGCGGCCGCGGCCGACTGCGGATGCGAATCGGACAGGAGGCCTTTGGCCATCGACATCGGCAGGTAGGGGATGCCGGTGCATTCGACGAAGTCTCGAATCACGTTGTCGGCTTGGGCGTATGCGGCGCCTTTGCCCAGCACGATCAGCGGTCGCCGGGCCTGCGTGAGGATGTCCAAGGCCCGTTCCACTGCGTCCGGCGCCGGCAGTTGGCGGGGGGCGGGGTCCACGACCCGCCAAATGGATGCCGCTGCCACCGAAGCTTCCATAGCCTGGCCGAGCACCTCGCCCGGGATGTCCAGGTAAACACCGCCCGGCCGGCCGGACGCCGCGGTGCGAATCGCCCGGGCAACACCACGCCCTATGTCCTCGGCCCGTGCGATCCGAAAGGCCGCCTTGACGAATGGCCGAGCCGCATTGAGCTGATCGATGTCCTGGTAGTCACCGCGCTGCAGGTCCACCACCGCCCGCCCGCTGGATCCGGAGATCTGAATCATTGGGAAGCAGTTGGTGGTGGCGTTCGCCAGCGCGGGCAGGCCGTTGAGGAAACCCGGGCCCGAGGTCGTCAGGCACACACCGGGCCGCTGGGTGAGGAAACCGGCGGCGGCCGCCGCGTTGCCGGCGGAGCCTTCGTGGCGGAAGCCGATGTAGCGGATACCCTCCTCCTGCGCGGTGCGCGCCAGATCGGTGATCGGGATGCCCACGACCCCGTAGATCGTCTTGACATCGTTGGCCTTCAGTGCGTCCACCACCAGGTGAAAGCCGTCGATGAGCGGTTGGTTCATGGCGGCCGCCCCCTCTCGTGTCGGTGTCTCGGCACTCACTGTCGTCCGGTTCGGCGGCTGTGTCCAAGACCTGGTCGCTATCCGGTGATACACGCCTCCTATTGACTATTAGCGGATCGGTATTGGACAGCGAGTGTCGCAACGCGGCAGGGTTCTCGGCAGGTCCAAGACCACGGAGGAAGGAGCGCTGCCGTGACATCTGTGCGGAATTCACGCGTCACCGATTTGATCGAGGCGGCGGCGACCCGCGCGCCGGATGCGACGGCGCTTGTCGCCACCGTCGACCGCATCCCGGTGACCTATCGTGACCTGCTGCGGCTGGCCGACGAGCTGGCTGCCCAATTGAGCGGGGCCGGCTTAATGCCCGGCGACCGGGTGGCACTACGTGCGGGCAGTAACGCCGAATTCGTCGTCGCGCTGCTGGCGGCGTTGCGCGCGGGCCTGATCGTCGTGCCGTTGGACCCGGCCCTGCCGGTCGCCGACCAGCGGGCACGTGGCGAAGCGGCAGGGGTCCGCGCAACGCTGGTGGACGACGTTGGATCAGAGGTCTGGCCGGTGACCGTCGTCATCAACGGCGATGACGGCACGCTGTCAACGCATCTGGATGCGTCGTGCGGTCTGCTCCCGGTCTCCTGCACGCCGGAGGGCCTGCACGACGACGACGCGATGATCATGTTTACCGGCGGCACCACAGGACTGCCCAAGATGGTGCCGTGGACGCATCACAACATCATCAGCTCGGTGCACGCCATCGTCACCGGCTACCAGCTGGGCCCGCAGGACGCCACGGTCGCGGTGATGCCGCTCTACCACGGCCACGGGCTGGTCGCGGCGCTGCTGTCGACGCTGGCTTCCGGCGGCACGGTGTTATTGCCCGCCCGCGGACGGTTCTCGGCGCACACGTTCTGGGACGACATCGAGGCCGTGGGGGCGACCTGGTACACCGCTGTGCCGACGATTCACCAGATATTGCTGGAGCGAGTCGCCACCATCCCGGAGGACAACCCAAGGGCTGCACTGCGTTTCATTCGCAGCTGCAGCGCGCCGCTGACCCCGGAGGTGGCCGGGGCGCTGCAGGCCGAGTTCTCCGCGCCGGTGCTGTGCGCGTTCGGGATGACCGAGGCCACCCACCAGGTGGCCAGCACGGGTATCGATCAGGAGGTCAATCCCGCGGTCTCAACCGGTCTGGTGGGCCGCTCCACCGGGCCGCAGATCCGTATCGCCGGCAACGACGGACAACCCCTGGAGCCGGGAGCCATCGGCGAGGTGTGGCTGCGGGGCGAAACCGTGGTGCGCGGCTACCTCGGTGACCCCAAGATCACGGCGGCGAACTTCACCGACGGCTGGTTGCGCACCGGCGACCTGGGCACGCTGTCGGAGGACGGCGACCTGGCGATCCGTGGGCGGATCAAAGAACTCATCAACCGCGGCGGCGAGAAGATCTCCCCGGAACGCGTCGAAGGCGTGCTGGCCACTCACCCGAACGTGATGGAAGTGGCGGTGTTCGGGGTGCCCCACCCGATGTACGGCGAAGCCGTGGCGGCCGTGCTCGTGCCCCGGGGTGCGGCCCCTACCGCCGAAGAGCTCACCGAGTTCTGTCGAGAGCGGTTGGCGCCCTACGAGATTCCCGCCACCTTTCAGGTGGCCGACGAGCTGCCGCATACCGCCAAAGGCTCGCTGGACCGTCGCGCGGTGTCGGCGCGTTTCGGCCAGCCGGCCTGAGAACGTGAGGCGGTGACGCTTCCCCAGGCGGCGCGTGCTCCCGAATCGCCGACGCGGTAGGTCTGCACCAGTGTGGCCGCGGCCGCGGCCACCACCAGCACGGCGATTACAACGTGCACAACCGGTTTGACGGCGCGACCGCGCGCCAGACGCAGCTGCACGACGCCCAGCGCGGTCACCGTCACCGCCAGTGCCGTAACGATGTAGACCAGCGTTTCACCCAACTCGGCGTGCCTTCCGATCGCGGGTGAGTCGCCGACTTTCCCTGCCAGCCAGGCACCCGAGCTGGTGGTCAGCGGCGTCGCGATCAGCGTGACCACGGCCAGCGTCAGGGTCAGCCAGATCAGCCGCCGGCGCGCCGCCGTCCAGACCGCACACATGGCTGCCAGGATCGCCGCCAGCGGACCGAGTACGACGACCAGGTGGTTGAGCAGGATGTGGGCCGGGAGGCCGTTGACCGTCGACATTCTGGTGAACTACGCCGTGCTCATCACCCGGGCCGCCACGGACTCGGGCATCGGTTCATAGCGTGCGAACGAGCGGGTGAATGAGGCGGCACCGTGCGCGAGGGAGCGCAGATCGATGGCGTACCGCGTCAATTCCACCTGCGGCACTTCGGCATTGACCACCGTGCGTTCGTTACCCGCGGTCTCGGTCCCCAGCACCCGGCCCCGGCGCCCGGACAGGTCGCCCATCACCGCGCCTACGTAGTCGTCGGGCACCATGACCGAGATCTCGTCGATCGGTTCGAGCAGGATCACCTTCGTCGCCGCGGCGGCCTCGCGCAGCGCCAACGCCCCTGCCATCTGGAACGCGAAATCCGAGGAGTCGACGCTGTGTGCCTTTCCGTCGAGCAGCGTGACGCGGATGTCGACCATCGGGTATCCGGCGTGCACACCCTTTTCCATCTGCGCCCGGACACCCTTTTCCACGCTGGGGATGAACTGGCGCGGGACCGCCCCGCCGACCACCTTGTCCACGAATTCGAACCCTGCGCCCTCCGGAAGCGGCTCGACCTCGATGTCACACACCGCGTACTGGCCGTGGCCGCCGGACTGCTTGACATGGCGGCCATGGCCTTTGGCCTTGCCGCCCAGCGTTTCCCGCAGCGGCACCCGCAATTCGACGGTGTCCACGCTGACGCCGTAGCGGTTGGCCAACGCGTCGAGCACCACGCCGACATGGGCCTCACCCATACACCAGAGCACCACCTGGTGCGTCTCCGGGTTTTGTTCGATGCGCAGTGTCGGGTCCTCCGCGGCCAACCGGCCGAGCCCGACCGACAGCTTGTCCTCGTCGGTCTTGGCGTGCGCCTGGATGGCCACCGGTAGCAGCGGTTCCGGCATCGTCCACGGCTTGAGCACGAGAGGTTCGGACTTGTCCGACAGCGTGTCACCGGTCTCGGCGCGGCTGAGCTTGCCGATGGCGCAGATGTCACCGGCAACCACGGCGGGCGCCGGGCGTTGCTGCTTTCCGAGCGGAAAAGACAGCACCCCGATGCGCTCGTCCTCGTCGTGGTCCGGGTGTGTGCTGCCATGTCCTTGAGGACCCGAGCCGCCGTTACCGAAGAACGACGAAAAGTGGCCCGACACATGCACGGTCGCGTCCGGTTTGATAGTTCCGGAGAACACCCGGACCAGGCTCACGCGCCCGACGTAGGGGTCCGATGTCGTCTTCACCACCTCGGCGAGCAACGGCGCGTTCACATCGCAAGCCAACTCCTCGTGCGTGGCGCCCTGCGGCGTGAAGACCTCGGGAAGGGGGTGTTCCATCGGCGACGGGAAGCCCCGGGTGGCGACTTCGAGTAGTTCGTGGGTGCCGACACCGGTGCTGCTGCACACCGGGATCACCGGGAAGAATGAAGCGCGGGCCACTGCCTTCTCCAGGTCCTGAATCAGGACCGATTCGTCGATCGCCTCACCGCCGAGATAGCGCTCCATCAGCGACTCGTCCTCGGACTCCTCGATGATGCCCTCGATCAGGGCTCCGCGGGCCTCCTCGATCCGGTCGGCCTCGGATGCATCCGGCATCGACTGGGTGCGCGTGCCGTCGGAGTAGTTGTACTGGGTCTGCGAGAGCAGACCGATCAGGCCCTGGCAAACGGGGGAGCCGGTGGGCAGGTACAGCGGTAAAACCTTGTCGCCGAAGGCATTCTGCGCAGCGTCCAAGGCCTCGGCGTAGTTGGCGCGGGCGTGGTCGAGCTTGGTGATCACCACCGCCCGCGGCATGCCGACCTGGCTGCATTCCTGCCAGAGCGACTTGGTGGGCTCGTCGACGCCTTCATTGGCGGCGATGACGAACAGGGCACAGTCGGCGGCGCGCAGGCCGGCCCGCAACTCACCAACGAAATCGGCGTAACCGGGCGTATCGACCAGATTGACCTTGATGCCGTCGTGCGCCAAGGACGCTACGGCGACACCCACGGAACGTTGCTGTCGGATCTCGGCTTCATCGAAGTCGCAGACCGTACTGCCGTCGGTGACCGAACCCGGGCGGGACAGCACCCCGCCCGCGACCAGCAGAGCCTCTACCAGGGTGGTCTTGCCTCCTCCGGAAGGCCCGACCAGGACCACGTTGCGGATACCGTCCGGGCCGTTTGCGGTGGGGGCCATTCCCGAGCCCTGCGACGCGCTCACTCTGTCGGCCATGACATTCCTCCAGTCCTCCCGGGGCGTCACGCCGACTCCCGTACGCGGCGTGATCCAGCCCACAGGACGCATCAGCAACTTTTCCCCCAACCGCCGCGCTGCACAAGGGCCGGCAATACCGGGATGTCAGGCGTGCCATCCCGACCAGCGCGTCACGCTGACCGTGATCACCGGCCCGGTCAAAGGAATAGATTGGTACTGGGGATATTTGGCGCGCAGCAACCGGTACCCGGTATCCAGCGGGTCGCCGTCGGAGGCGATGGAGGCGACTCCGTCGGCCCGAACCCACCACAGTTGCGTCCAATCGTCAGCGTAGTGATCGACGAGCAGGCTGACCGCCGGGTTGTGCTCGATATTGGTGAGCCGGCGCAACCGCTGGCTCTTCTTCGGCTTTGCGTCCACGGCCGTGTAGATGACGTCGCCGTCGGCCGCGAACACCACCGGCACCAGGTGCGGTACGCCCTCCGGCCCGACTGTGGCCAGTCGCGCGACGGGCGATCCAGCGAACCGGGCCCGGGCCTCCACGTGCCCAGCCTAATGGGAGCGAGTCGCATCAACGGCGTTGACGATGGCGCATTGCCGGCGTCTCGGGCATGGCGGTAGGCCCCGGGTGTCGGGGGGAACGGCGCCGACGCCGCGGCGACACTGGCGGACTCCTGCCCGGCAACGGTGAGCCGGGGCCGTCGAGCCCCGGATTTGGTGCCGGAACGATCGATAGGCTGCAGCCCGGGCGCCAATCCAGTGATTACCGTCACTGATTGCTGTCGCAGGGTCGGGCACGACCTCATTGAGCAAGCGGCTTCCCGATCAGGCGCCCTAGCAGGCGCGACGGCGCGCGGTGCATTTCGCTGAATTGGCCACTGACCACCGTAAAAACGGGTATCTGGATTACGGTGGTGCAAAGAATGAATATCGGCGCCGCGCCGGCCGGACCTTACGGCTGGGATAATCGATTATTCACCCGACGCAGGAGGTTTTCCGGATGAGCAGATCGCGCCACCCGGCATTGACGTGGTCATGGCTGGTTGCCGTCATGGCCGTCGTGGGAACGGTCTTCGGACTCGGTCTGGCAACGCCGCCCGCACATGCGGCGCCGTACAAGCAGTACCCTTCGGTCCCGCTCGACCCGTCGGCGCTCGTCGGGCAGGTCGGTCCGCAGGTGGTCAATATCAACACAAAGCTGGGCTACAACAACGCGGTGGGAGCCGGCACCGGCATCGTGATCGACCCCAACGGCGTCGTGCTGACCAACAACCACGTCATCTCCGGCGCCACGGACATCAGCGCCTTCAGCGTCGGCGACGGACGCACGTACGGCGTCGACGTGGTCGGTTACGACCGCACCCAGGACGTCGCGGTGCTGCAGTTGCGCGGTGCCGGTGGCCTGCCCACGGCCACGATCGGCGGCGGCGTCAGCGTCGGCGAACCGGTCGTGGCGATGGGCAACACCGGTGGTCAGGGTGGTACGCCTCGGGCGGTGGCCGGCAAGGTACTCGCGGTGAACCAGACCGTCCAAGCCTCGGACTCGCTGACCGGCGCCGCAGAAACGCTGAACGGCCTGATTCAGTTCGAAGGCGCGATCCAGCCCGGCGACTCTGGTGGCCCGGTGGTCAACGGCGCGGGGCAGGTCGTCGGGATGAACACGGCGGCCACCGAGAACTTCCAGATGTCTCAGGGCGGGCAGGGCTTCGCCATCCCGATCGGTACGGCGATGGGCGTTGCCAACCAGATCCGCTCGGGCGGCGGATCGCCCACCGTGCACGTCGGTCCCACCGCGTTCCTCGGCCTCGGCGTCGTCGACAACAACGGCACGGGCGCACGCGTCCAGCGCGTGGTTGCCAACGCCCCTGCCGCGGCCGTCGGAATCTCCAACGGAGATGTCGTCACCGCGCTGGACGGTACCCCGATCAACTCGGCCACAGCGATGTCCGACGCGCTCAACGGCCACCACCCCGGCGATGTCGTGTCGATCAGCTTCACCTCCAAGACCGGTGTGGCGCGTACTGAAAACGTGACCCTGGCGGAGGGTCCGCCGGCCTGATCGAGTCAAATCGATTGGCGCTGGCGATGATTGGCGTCCATGCTCCGAGCAGGTTGCCTGTGGTGATTCTGAAAGAGGTACGTCGGGTACCCGTGGCATCGTGGATTTGATGAATGACGCGACTAGCGCCTCAAGGCAAGATCCCGCGCACCATCCAGCGGCAGGCAGCCATGTCGAAGGAGGTGTGGTCGAGCACCCGACCGCCGAGGACTTCGACAACGCGGCTGCGCTGCCGGCGGATCCGACCTGGTTCAAGCACGCGGTGTTCTACGAAGTGCTGGTGCGGGCGTTCTTCGACTCGAACGCCGACGGCTCGGGTGACCTGCGTGGACTCATCGACCGCTTGGACTATCTGCAGTGGCTCGGGGTGGACTGCCTCTGGCTGCCGCCGTTCTACGATTCGCCGCTGCGCGAC
This sequence comes from Mycobacterium sp. ML4, assembly GCF_054515735.1. Lineage (NCBI taxonomy): Bacteria > Bacillati > Actinomycetota > Actinomycetes > Mycobacteriales > Mycobacteriaceae > Mycobacterium > Mycobacterium sp. ML4. The sequence continues at coordinate 3,626 of NZ_JBTNSY010000038.1, read as the reverse complement.
GGTGGTTACGACATCCGCGACTTCTACAAGGTGCTGCCCGATTTCGGCACCGTCGACGATTTCGTCGCGCTGATCGACGAGGCGCACGCCCGCGGTATCCGGGTGATCACCGATTTGGTGATGAATCACACATCCGAGTCGCATCCGTGGTTTCAGGAGTCCCGTCACGACCCTGACGGGCCGTACGGCGACTATTACGTGTGGAGTGACACCAGCCAGAAGTACACCGATGCCCGGATCATCTTCGTCGACACCGAGGAGTCGAACTGGACGTTCGATCCGGTGCGGCGGCAGTTCTACTGGCACCGGTTCTTCTCTCACCAGCCAGACCTGAACTACGACAACCCGGCCGTGCAGGAAGCGATGATCGACGTCCTGCGGTTCTGGCTCGGCCTGGGCATCGACGGGTTCCGGCTGGACGCCGTGCCATACCTGTTCGAGCGGGAAGGCACCAACTGCGAGAACCTGCCCGAGACGCACGCCTTCCTCAAGCGGGTGCGCAAGGTGGTGGACGACGAGTATCCCGGCCGGGTGCTGCTGGCCGAGGCCAATCAGTGGCCGGCCGACGTCGTCGAATACTTCGGCGATCCTACGACGGGCGGGGACGAATGCCATATGGCGTTCCACTTCCCGCTCATGCCGCGCATCTTCATGGCGGTGCGCCGGGAGTCCCGTTTTCCGATCTCGGAAATCCTGGCCCAGACGCCCGACATTCCGGACTTAACCCAGTGGGGGATCTTCCTGCGCAACCACGACGAGCTGACGCTGGAAATGGTCAGCGACGAGGAACGCGACTACATGTACGCGGAGTACGCCAAGGATCCGCGGATGAAGGCCAACGTCGGTATCCGGCGCCGTCTGGCGCCCTTGCTGGACAACGACCGCAACCAGATGCAGCTGTTCACGGCGCTGTTGTTGTCGCTTCCCGGTTCGCCGGTGCTGTACTACGGCGACGAAATCGGCATGGGCGACGTGATCTGGCTGGGTGACCGCGACGGCGTGCGGACTCCCATGCAGTGGACACCGGACCGCAACGCCGGATTCTCCACCGCCAACCCCGGCCGGCTGTACCTGCCGACCAACCAGGATTCGGTGTACGGCTATCAGGCCGTCAATGTCGAGGCGCAACGGGACACCTCGACCTCGTTGCTCAACTGGACCCGCACCATGCTCGCCGTGCGGCGCCGCCACGACGCATTCGCCGTCGGGTCATTTCACGAACTCGGTGGATCCAATCCGTCGGTCCTGGCATATGTGCGGGAAGTGCCGCGCGAGGGCGCCGAGAATGACGTCGTCATGTGCGTCAACAATCTGTCTCGGTTTCCTCAGCCGATCGAATTGAACCTGCAGCAATGGAACAACCACATCCCCATCGAACTCACCGGACAGGTGGAATTCCCCCGGATCGGGCATCTGCCCTATTTGCTGACGCTTCCCGGCCATGGGTTCTATTGGTTCCAGCTGTCCACTTCCGAGGAGGACCGATGACCCGCCCGACCCCGATGCCCGCACACTTGCCCTGGCCGGACTGGCTGCCGCAGCAACGCTGGTACGCCGGCCGCAACCGGCAACTGTCCACTGCCGACGTGTCAGTGGTGGTGCCGCTGCGTGACAACCTGGACCTGGTGCTGATCGACGTCGCCTACACCGACGGCTTCACCGAGCGCTACCAGGTGATCGTCGGGTGGGACACCGAACCAGTCACCGAGTACAGCACCCTGGCCACCATCGGTTCGGTCGACGACCACACCGCCTTCGACGCCCTATACGATCCCTCGGCATCACAGTTCCTACTGTCACTGATCGAATCTGCCGCGGTCCGCGGCGATTCGGGCACACAGGTCCGGTTTGCCAAAGAACCCGACGTACAGTTGCCGCTGGACGCCTACCCTCGGGTCTCGGACGCGGAGCAGAGCAATACCAGCGTGATTTTCGACCGGGCGCCCTGCGCCATCTTCAAGGTGTTCCGCCGGGTCAGTCCCGGGATCAACCCCGATATCGAGCTCAACCGGGTGCTGGGGCGAGCTGGTAATCCGCACGTGGCCCGGTTGCTCGGCGCCTACGAGATCGGTGCGGCCGGGGATCCGGATGCGTCATCGCCGCTTGGGATGGTTACCGCGTTCGCCGCGAACGCCGCGGAGGGCTGGGCAATGGCAACCGCGAGTGTGCGCGATCTGTTCGCCGAGGGCGACCTCTACGCCCACGAGGTCGGCGGCGACTTCGCCGGTGAGTCCTACCGGCTCGGCGAAGCGGTGGCGTCGGTGCACGCGACCCTGGCCGAGACCCTCGGGACTACGCAAACCGCGTTTCCGCTCGACCACGTCCTGTCACGGCTGTCGGCCGCCACGTCCACCGTGCCCGAACTCGAGCAGTACGCGGCGACGATCGAGGAACGATTCGTCAAGCTGGCCGACGAGCAGATCACCGTGCAGCGGGTACACGGGGACCTGCACCTGGGGCAGGTGCTGCGGACCCCGGAGAGCTGGGTGCTGATCGACTTCGAAGGGGAACCGGGCCAGCCGCTGGAAGAACGGCGGGCGCCGGATTCACCGTTGCGTGATGTAGCCGGGGTGTTGCGATCTTTCGAATACGCGGCCTACGGGCCGCTGGTCGAGAACGCGGCCGACAAGCAGAAAGCCGCACGCGCCCGGGAATGGGTTGAGCGCAATCGCACCGCCTTCTGCGACGGATATGCCGCCGCCTCCGGTGTGGATCCGCGGGATTCGGGGTTGCTGCTGGCCGCCTACGAACTCGACAAGGCGGTTTACGAGACCGGCTACGAGGCGCGGCACCGTCCCGCCTGGCTGCCGATTCCGCTGAGATCGATCGCCCGGCTGACCACGGTGTGACCTCAGCTCGTGGTGCCGCCGGTGCCAGGCTCTGGGAGCATGCTTGTGTGCAGAAAGAGATGTACGACAGCGAAGCCAGACTGGCCTGGGTGCTGGCCGCTCTGGCCGGGGTGCTGGGAGCCACGGCGTTCACCCACTCCGAGGGATATTTCGTCACGTTCATGACCGGCAACGCGCAGCGGGCCGTGCTTGGCGTGTTTCGTGACGACGTGACCCTGTCGCTGAGCGCGGGCACTTTGCTGCTGTGCTTTGTGGCCGGCGTGATCATCTCGTCGGTCTGCCGGCGCCGGTTCTGGGTGGAGCATCCCCATGGTCCGACCGTGCTGACCACCTTCTGCCTGGTGTTCGCCACAGGGCTCGACATCGTCCTGGGCGGGTGGGAGGAGTCCCTGCTCGACTTCGTGCCAATCATGTTCGTGGTATTCGGGATTGGCGCCCTCAACACCTCCTTCGTCAAAGACGGTGAGGTGTCGGTACCGCTGAGTTATGTCACCGGCACGCTGGTCAAGATGGGTCAGGGTATGGAGCGGCACATCGCCGGCGGGAGAATTGAGGACTGGTTCGGCTACTTCATGATGCTGGCGACGTTCATGTTGGGGGCCGCGATCGGTGGAGCGATCAGTCTTGTGGTCAGCGGGACGCAGATGCTCGGTGTCGCCGCGTTCGTGTGTGCGGTGACGACCTGTTACACCTACATGCACGCCGATCGGCGTGGGTTGCTCGACTAGCTGCCGTGGGACCCCTTGGGACAGCGAACATCGGCAGCAGCGCTGGCCG
>NZ_JBTNSY010000037.1:0-33969 GCF_054515735.1 Mycobacterium sp. ML4 | reverse complement strand
GATAGCCGCCAACAACGCTTTCGGGGTGTGGCAGACCAAGATCGGGCTCAACGCGGCGCTGGACGCGCCGAGTCTGCGTCATGCCATCGAGATCGAGAACCGCACGCAGATCCTCACCGGCTTCACCAACAATCCCGCCGAGGCCGCCGTGGCGCACCGGGAGAAACGGGCGCCGAAATGGGATCCGCTGTGAGAACTAGACTTTCGACATCACCTTGTCGGCGTACTTCTCCAGGTGCCGAATCTTGACGTCTAATGGCTCGGTGTCCGGTCCCTTGATGTAGGGCCAGCGGAAGCCCACGATGACGTCGGTGACGCCTTTGTCCTCGAGCCGCTTGATGCCGTCGACGGTGTAGGCGTCCGCGGAGATGACGTGGATCTCGAACGGGCCGCCGCGGCCCGCTTCTTCGCGGAATTGCCTGACACGACCGATGAGTCGGTCGAGTTCCGCGGCATCATTACCGCCGCCGTGCATCCAGCCGTCCAGCCGTGCCGCCCGGCGCAGTGCGGCATCGGCGTGACCACCTACCAGGATCGGAATAGGCTCTGACGGAGCCGGACTCATCTTCGTCTTGGGGATGTCGTAGAACTCACCATGGAACTCGTAGTATTCACCAGTGGTGAGGCCCCGTATGATTTCGATACACTCGTCGATTCGCTTGCCGCGCTTGGCGAACGGCAGTCCCATCAGCTGATAGTCTTCCGGCCAGGGGCTGGTCCCCACGCCCAGGCCCACCCGGTTGCCGATCAGCGCGGCCAGCGAGCCGGCCTGCTTGGCCGTCAGCGCCGGGTGCCGTACCGGAAGCTTGAGGACGAAGAAGTTGAACCGCAACGTCGTCGTCACCGCACCCAAAGCCGCTGTCAGAACGAAGCTTTCGATTATCTCCTTACCGTCGAGAAACTCTCGGTTCCCGTCCGGTGTGTACGGGTACTTCGAGTCGGATTCGAATGGGTAAGCAAGGCTGTCGGCGATCGTCATACCGTGGTAGCCGGCCGCCTCGGCGGCTGTGGCCAGCGGGATGTAGAAGGCGGGGTCGGTCATCGACTCCGCGTAGCTGAACCGCACGTGATGTCTACTCTCATCGAAGGGCATGGAAGGGGCGCGTTCCTCGACAGTAGAACGTGGTTCGTCAGAGCTGGTTCTCCGGTCCGATGACGGCCCACACCGTCTTGCCCGACGAGGTCGGCGTGCTGCCCCAGACCCGCGACAATGCGTCCACGATGGCCAGCCCCGTGACATCGATGCCTTTGGGTGGAGATGACAGCCGCAGCGCGGGCGCGCCACTGGCATCAGACACCGCGATGGTCGCGGCCTGACCGTCGCACTCAATCCGTATCACCGGGTCGCTGCCGGTGTGCTCGAGCACGTTCTCGATGAATACGTTGACCACCACCAGTGCGACCGGGATCAGACCCGGTGTGGACCAGGAGGTGAGCCACTCGCGGACCAGCCGGCGCGACTCGCGCAGACTGGTCAAGTTGGCGGGCAGCTTCGCCTGCGCGTGCTGCAACTTGCGGCGTCCGAGCTTGGCGACGGCCTTCATCGCCGCTTTCTCGGTCGTGTACACGGGCATGAAACGGGCCACCCCGCTGCGGGTGATCGCGTCGCGGGACGCGCGATTCGACGAGATCAGCACAATCGGCACATCCGGGCGGGTCTCCAATTGCCAGCGCGCGCTCACGAAGGCCGACCACGATGCTTCGTCGGGAACCTGCAGCGCGCCGACGTCGACGACGACGGCGGAGGGCGCGTCGATGGTGGCTTTCGTGATGGTGTCGCGGAGCTCCGCCGAGTTGTTGGTATCCAGCACGCCCTCGGTGGTCAGCACGACCACCGAGTCTTGGGTGCGCGACGCCAGAGCCAATGCAGGCGACCTGGCCACCGCGCTCACCTCGGCCCTCCCCCGGCGCGGGGCATCGGGAACGTGCAGGCCAAGCCGATCGCGTCGTCCACGTCCATGTACCGCTCCTCGAAGTTTTGCCCCGTCGCCGAAATGCCGCCAAGAAGATCTATCTTCGGGCACACGCACCGTTTTGCGGAAGTGCCGTGTCACCGACGTGGCTCGAGACCAGTTCGAGCGACCGCACGATGCGCCATGCCAAAGCACATACCCCTCACGGGGACTACCCACTCCGGGCACCCGCTCAACCTCTCGAGCGGGAGATACCCGGTCCGGATGTGTCAGCGGTTGGGTGCGTACGGCGGCGCGCCGATGCCGGCCACCGAATGAGTGCCCCACGGGGTCTGCTCGACGATGCGGGCTGACGTGCTGTGCCGGCCGATCGACAAGGTGCCGGCCCGCGACTGCTTGAGCGAGTCCTCCGGCAGGGTGTCAAGAACCGTCCCCTGCCAGTGGTAATTGCCGTCCAGTGGGTCGAGGTGTCCGGCCAGACGCACGTGCACCGGATGGCGAACGCCGCCGACCTCGAGCGTCGCGTCGCCCTCGTAGGTGTCCTCGTAGTCCGGCACGCTGGCGGACAGGTCGAATGCGGATGCAACCGGCGGTGGCGTGACGGGCGCGAGTTGGGCGCGTTCGTTGTAGACCTGCTGGCTGCTGTGGCGCACCTCGATGCGGCGGCTGCCGCTGCGGTGCAGCGACGCCACGCACTCGGCGATGTAGCGAGCCTGCGTGCCGACATCGGGTCCGGCGAGGAAGAAGTGATTGGGAAACCCGCGAACCGCCACTCCACAAAACGGCTCCATGCCATCGTCCCAGGCCTGCCGCAGGGTCAGCCCACCTGCGCCGGCCAGCGACTGGTCGTCCACGATAGTGGACCCGGTGCCGTAGATGATCGCATCGACGGGGTGGTCCATCCCGTCGAGCGTACGGATGCCCGTTGCCGTGACCGCCTCGATCGCTCGCGCCACTTCGGGCCCACGGCGGGCCCGGCGCAGAAGCCGGCGCTTGGTGCGGGTGGACCACAGCTCGATCCCGGTGACCACCCGGCGCGGCGCGCACGGGAAAACGGTGACCGATCTCGCCGAGCGCAGGAGCCGGCTCAGCCGGTGCCCCGTAAAGGAGTCGGCGCCCACGACCGCAATGTGCTTGCCGTCTCCGTAGAAGTTGGGGTCCCACCGCGCCGCATGGAACCACTCACCTAGAAAGTCGTTGCGGCCGGGCAGATTCGGAATGTAGGGGACGGACGGGTCGGCGCCGACGACGACCCGGGCTTGGACGGCCCCGTCGTCGCCGTGCAGCACCCAGCTGTCGGTGTCGTTGTCGAACACCGAGCGACGCACCGAGTCGAGCATCGTGATGTCAACGACGCCGGCCGCACGCAGGGCGTCCCGCACGCAGCGGCTGGCCTCTCCGGCGCCGGTGATCACTACGGCATGCGGCGTGGTCACAAAAACCTGCTGCGCTTCCACCCGCGGCGGGCGATCCGGCCCATCAGTCCGATTTCGGTCAAAAACGCTGCCAGCGGCGCGAATCCGGCGACCTGAATCTCGCGGCGGTGCTCGCTGGTGCGCGCCGCGTGCCGGGCCCGCATCGGGTCCAGCCCGGCGCGGGCATAAGGGACGGGATTGCTGAACAGGTAGTTGAAGAAGTAGCCGCCGAGCCCGTTGATATTGGCCATGAACCACCGGTTGAACCGCGGCATCTCAGCGACACGCTTGCGTGCGCCGTCCCGGGCGAACTGGATGTGGCGGGCTTCCTCGGTGACGTGAATCCGCATCAGCCGCTGAATGATCGGCTGCAGCTCCGGGTCATCCATCATCTGCCGCTGCAGCGAATCGAAGATCTCCTCACCGATCAGCGCCGCCACCCACAGCATCGAACCGCGCTGGAACGCCAGCGGCAGCGCGTTGATGATGTAGCGATGAAAGCGCCTGGGCTGCACGGGCTTTGCGCCGATTCGTTCGATTGCTTTGCCGAACATCACCATGTGCCGGGTTTCGTCGCCCAATTCGGTCAGCTTGTAATGCGTTGACCGGCTTGTCGGGTCCTCATGCAGGATTGTCCGCAGCAGCGACTGGTTGAGCATGTTCTCGAACCAGATCCCGGCCGAGAGCGTGTTGACCAGTTCTTGTCGGGACAGCTCGATCTGTTGCTCTCGAGTCATCTCGTCCCACATCGGTGTGCCGTAAAGGGACACCAGCCGGGGCGGCAGGAAGAACTTGTCCGGGTCCAGGGGGGCGTCCCAGTCGATGTCGACAACAGGTTCGTAGGACTTCTTGACCGAGCCCTTGAGCAGGCGCTCGGAGAACTCCTCACGACTCGGCCCGCCTGGTCGCACCGCAGTGGTCATCGTTGACCGTCCCTTCGATCGCGTAGATCAGACGTTAGGCAGATCACACCCGTCAGTCAATACCTTGGGTACTAGGTACCCGCGGTCCCAGATAGAAGTTGAGTGGTCTCGGTTAGCTTGAGGCATGAGCCGTCATATTCACGTCATCGGTGTCGGTGTCGGTGATCCCGATTATGTGACGGTGCAGGCGATCAACGCACTCAATGACACCCAGGTTTTCTTCGCCATGGACAAAGGCGAGATCAAGGGCGATCTGGTCGCCTTCCGTCAGCAGATCTGCGCCCGCTACATCCGCGATCCCGGGTACCGATTCGTCGAACTGCGTGACCCGCAGCGAACCACCACGGGCGACTACCGGCAAGCCGTCTCCGACTGGCACGCCGAGCGTGCCCGGATCTGGGCGGCGGCGATCACCGGGGAACTCGCACCCGACGGCGTGGGCGCCTTCCTGGCGTGGGGCGACCCATCGCTCTACGACAGCACGCTGCGCATCCTGGACGCGGTGGCCGCCGAAGTCGAATTCACCTTTGACGTCATTCCGGGCATCACCGCGATACAGGCACTGACCGCCCGGCATCGCATCCCGCTCAACGACGTCGGCGAGGCGGTGTTGATCACCACCGGCCGTCAACTGCGCACCGCCGGCCTGTGCGGCTCCGCCGTGGTGATGCTCGATGCCGATTGTTCGTTTCAGGTGTGTGCGCCCGAGACCCGGATCTGGTGGGGTGCGTACCTCGGCACGCCGGACGAAGTGCTGTTCGCGGGCAGTGTCGGGGAGGTGGGGGCACGCATCGTCACCGCACGCGCGCAGGCTCGCGCACGCCACGGCTGGATCATGGACACCTACCTGCTGCGGCCCGGAGCCGAAAAAAACTGCACTGAACAGGTGTTATGACGTTCTAGCGGCTAATTGCGGGACGACTCGACGGTCTGCGAGCATGTGCTCCGGCGGGCGGTGGCCGCCCGCATGCGGGAGGTGTGGCGGTGTCGTGGGTTTCTGCAACTCCCGAGTACGTGGCAGCGGCGGCCGATCAATTGTCCGGCATCGCCTCGACGATCAGCGCGGCCAACGCGGCGGCGGCATTGCCCACTTCGACGGTGCTGGCGGCCGGCGCCGATGAGGTGTCGGAGGCGGTCGCGTGGCTGTTCGGTTCGCACGCCCAGGCCTATCAACTGGTCAGTGCGCAGGCGGCGGCGTTTCACCAGCAGTTCGTAGCGCTGATGAGTGCGGGCGCGAGCCAATACGCCGCGGCCGAAGCCGTGAACGTCGCCCCGCTGCAAGCCCTCGCTGCCGCCGCCACCGATCCCTTCGTCGCGCTCACGGGACGGCCCTTGATCGGTAATGGCGCCGACGCCACGACGCCGGGCGGCAACGGCGGTGACGGCGGGTGGCTGTTCGGCAATGGCGGCAAGGGTGCGGCCGGTGCCCCCGGTCAGAACGGTGGCAGCGGCGGATCCGCGGCCTTGTTCGGCAATGGCGGTAACGGGGGCGCGGGAGGGGCGGGCGTGACTCCTGGCGGCTCCGGTCAACCCGGCGGCAACGCCGGCAACGGTGGTAACGGTGGCAACGGTGGCTGGATCTGGGGCACCGGCGGTGGCGGCGCAGCAGGCGGGCTGGGCGGCAGCGCGACGATCCCGTTCGGCGCTCAAGCTGTTGGGCAGAACGGCGGCAACGGCGGCAACGGCGGCTGGGGCGGCCGGGGTGGATTCCTGTTCGGCGACGGTGGAACGGGTGGTCACGGTGGCGGTGGCGGACTGGGCACCAGCAGCATCGGCGTCAATCCGGGATTCGGGACCGAGGGCACCGGCGGGTTCGGCGGCAACGGCGGCAACGGTGGTCAGGGCGGGTGGCTCTACGGCAACGGCGGCGCCGGCGGCAACAGCGGTGACGGCGGCGGCTACATCAACCAGCCCGCCTACGGGGGCGCCAACGGAGGTTCGGCCGGCACCGGCGGCGCCGGAGGCAACGCCGGACTCTTCGGCCACGGCGGAGCCGGCGGTCACGGCGGCCTGGGCAGCAACGGGCTGTCCGGCTCCAACAGCGGCGGAGCCGGCGGCAGCGGCGGCTGGGGCGGTGAGGGTGGCACCGGCGGCCTGATCTGGGGTGACGGCGGACTCGGCGGGAACGGCGGGGACGGCGCTACGGGCGGGAACATGGGCGACGCGTTCTTCCTCAACACGTCAGGCAACGGTGGCGCCGGCGGCTGGGGCGGGGCCGGTGGCGAATCCGGTTTGTTCGGCAACGGCGGGGGCGGCGGCCACGGCGGCAACGGCGGCGTCGCAGGCCGCGGCAACGTTGCGCAGCCCAGTCCGCACGTGGCCTACGGCTACGCCGGCCAGGGCGGCAATGGCGGTCAGGCTGGCGACGCCATGTGGTTCGGTAACGGCGGCAACGGCGGTCAGGCAGGCAACGCGGCCTTCAGCCCGGACCCGGCTTCCGGATTGGCGAGTGGGATGGGCGGAGCTGGCGGCAACGGCGGTCTCATCGTCGGCAATGGCGGCAACGGCGGCGACGGCGGTCTCAACGGTGCGTTCGGCGGTGACGGCGGTTCGGGCGGCAGCGCCACCTTCATTGGCAACGGCGGCAACGGCGGGAACAGCCACGGCCCCGGCGATCCCGGATTCGGCGGCGACGCAGGAATTCTCGGCATCGCCGGACGCCCGGGCGCGACCCTGTGAACTGGGCTTCGGCGCACGCCGGCCCGACGCGGAGGCGCTGATCCCGACGAGAACGCGCGCTCCGCACATCCGATACCGCGATAAGATTCACGTTCACGTGCTAAACACGAGATAATCACGGCATCGCGCGTCGGGAGAGGTTTCCGAATGTCCTATGTGTTCGCCACACCTGAGTGGGTTGCTGCGGCGGCCTCGGATCTGGCGAGCATCGGTTCCACGATCAACGCGGCCAGCGCGGCGGCGGCAATGCCGACCTCAGCAGTCATGGCGGCTGGTGCCGACGACATCTCGGCGTTGATTGCGGCGCTGTTCGGCGCACACGCGCAGGCCTACCAACTACTCAGCGCCCAAGCCGCGACGTTCCATCAGCAGTTTGTCCAACTCATGGCCACTGGTGCCGGACAATACGCGACGGCCGAGGCAGCCAACGCGACGCCGATGCAGCACGGCGCGGCGCCCTCCGGCGAACCCGCCCTGGCAGCGGCCGCCGCACAGTCGAACGCGCTGGGCGCCAACCGTCTCCGCGTCGCGGCAGGCGGGGTTCACAGCGGTGGACAACAGTTCACCGGCCGCGCTTCTGCGTTGTCCGCCCCAGCCACCGGATCTACAGGATTCTTCGGCACCGGCGGGGGCGGTTCTGCGGGTGCCCTCGGCACGGGCACGCCGGCCGGTGTCGCGCCCGCCGGTGAGGTCGCGGCCGCGGGGCCGGCCAACGGCGCCGCATTCGCCCCTGGTTTCATCGGCGGCGCCGGTCTCGCCCAACCCGCCGCACAGCCCGCCAAGAGCGACAACGGAGGGCACGCGGCCAGCACCCCACACGTCCAGCCTGCCGAAGCGAACGTCGATGCCCAGCGCAGCGGCTGGCTCTACGGCGACGACGCGCCCGTGTCAGGTCGTGCTCCGCACGGTTCCGACAGCTTCTTCTCCCCAGGCGTCAGGCACGGGCTTTTCGGCCACAGCGGAGCCGGCGGCAGCGGTCCGCTGGGCGAGCCTGGCATCGCCGCACCGGCCCGATAGGCCGTCCCGCTCGAATTCCGTCAAATCCCGGGCACGATCGCGCCGACCGCGCTACGCTCCGCTCTCGCGGGTATCGGCGGGCGTCTAGTCGGGAAGAGGTTTGCTGCGTGTCCTTCGTCAATGCGTCGACGGAGTGGGTCGCTGCTGCGGCAGCGGATCTGGCCAGCATAGGTTCGGCCATCGACGCCGCAAGCGCGTCCGCGGCGGCGCCGACGTCGGCGGTACTGGCGGCGGGGGCCGACGAGGTGTCCGCGATGGTTGCGGCGCTTTTCGGTGCGCATGCCCAGGCCTACCAGGTGCTCAGCGCCCAAGCCGCCTCGTTTCACCAGCAGTTCGTGTTGTTGATGAATGCGGGCGCGACGCAGTACGCCACCGCCGAAGCCCTCAACGCGCTGCCCATGCAGGCGATCGCGGCGGCGACCAGCGATCCGTTTGTGGCGCTGACCGGACGTCCGCTGATCGGTAATGGCGCCGACGGCATCAACGGCACCGGCGCCGCCGGCGGTGACGGCGGATGGCTGTTCGGCAATGGCGGAAACGGCGGTTCGGGTGCCGGGGGCCAGAACGGCGGGGCCGGTGGTTCAGCGGGGCTGTTCGGCAACGGCGGGAACGGTGGTGCCGGTGGAGCCGGCGCCAACGCCGTCGGGCCTACGGCAGGACAGGCAGGCGGCAACGGCGGCGTCGGTGGAAATGGTGGCTGGCTGTATGGCCAGGGTGGACTGGGTGGGGCCGGGGGCAGTGGCGGCAACGCCAGCGGCGTAAGTCCCACCGGTGCGGGTTTCAACGGCGGCGTGGGTGGCAGCGGCGGTGCCGGGGGCGCCGGTGGGCTGCTGTTCGGCCAGGGCGGAATCGGCGGTCGCGGTGGCGATGGCGGCAACGCCACCGGCGGACTGGGTGGTGCCATCGCTGGAACTGCCGGACCGGCCGGCAACGGTGGCAACGGCGGTCACAGCGGCTGGATCTACGGCGACGGGGGTGGCGGCGGAGACTCCGGCAACGGTGGTTCGTTTGTGACCAACAGCGCCGTGGCGAACGGGGTGAGCGGCGGTAGCTTCGACGCAACGGGCGGAAACGGCGGCAACGCTGGGCTGTTCGGTAACGGCGGTGCCGGCGGCAACGGCGGGCTGGGCGGCGCGGGACAATCGGTCACCGTCGGCGCATTCGGCATCGGCGGTCAGGGTGGCGGCGGTGGTTTCGGCGGCAACGGCGGTGACGGCGGGTTCTTCTTCGGCAACGGCGGCCAGGGCGGTATCGGCGGCCTGGGCGGCAACGGCGGAAACTCCGCGGCGGGGGTATTCAGCTTCAACGGTGGCGGCGGTTACGGCGGCTTCGGCGGCCAGGGCGGACAAAGCGGGTTGATCGGCAGCGGCGGTGCCGGCGGTGCCGGCGGCGGCGGCGGGAACTCCGGTAGCGGCGGGAATAGCGGCGGCGGAGCAGGTCCTGGCGTGCTGGGCGGCCGTGGGGGTGACGCCCAACTGTGGGGCAACGGCGGCGCCGGCGGGAGCGGCGGGAACACCGGCGCAGTAGGGTCAGGTTCAGCAGCGCAGGTGTTCCAGACCGCTGTGGGCGGCAACGGTGGCAACGGCGGCTTTTTCTACGGCAACGGTGGCAACGGCGGCTTCGCCGGCACGGTCCCCGCCGGCTTCAGCGCACCTTCGGAAAACGGGATCGGCGGTAATGGCGGCGATGCCGGCCTGGTAGGAAACGGCGGGAACGGCGGAGCAGGTGCGGGTGCCACCCAGGGTGGCGTCGGTGGCAAGGGCGGCACCGGCGGCACGCTGTTCGGTCAGCCCGGCGCTGACGGGCCGCCATAGCTCCCGACGGCGCACCGGTGACCTGCAGGCCCAGCGGCATCGGCCGTGCGCTACGCCAACGGGGGGTGTTCATCAAGCGGGCAACACGGTCGCCGGGCGACACGATCGGGTCGTGCATCCGGCAGACTGGACAGGTGCCCGAACTTCCTGAGGTCGAAGCGCTGGCAGATCACTTGCGCCGGCACGCCGTCGGCCTGGTAGTCGGCCGCGTCGACGTCGCCGCGCTTTCAGTGCTCAAAACCTTCGACCCACCGATCAACGCACTGCACGGCCAGACCGTGCTCGGGGCCGGTCGGTGGGGAAAATATCTCGGACTGCAAGCGGGCGAATTGTGGCTGATCACCCATCTGTCGCGGGCGGGCTGGCTGCGCTGGTCGGACAAGCTGGCTGCCGCGCCGCTGCGGCCGGGGAAGGGGCCGATCGCGTTACGAGTGCACCTGGGCACTCCGGGCGAAGCTCCGGGTTTCGACCTCACCGAGGCCGGCACCCAGAAGCGGTTGGCAGTGTGGCTGGTTCGCGACCCGCAGCAGGTGCCGCAGATCGCTTCGCTGGGCCCGGATGCGCTGGAGCTCGGCCCCGACGACCTTGCCCGGCTTCTGGCCGGCAACACCGGGCGGATCAAGACCGTCATCACCGACCAGAAGGTGATCGCCGGCATCGGCAACGCGTACAGCGACGAGATCCTGCACGTCGCGCGTCTCTCGCCGTTCGCCACAGCCGCGAAATTGTCGGCCGAACAGCTCACCACCCTGCACGATGCGATGGTCTCCGTCCTCACCGACGCGGTGAACCGATCCGTCGGCCAGGGCGCCGCCATGCTCAAAGGCGAGAAGCGCTCCGGGCTGCGGGTACATGCCCGCACCGGGTTGCCGTGCCCGGTGTGCGGGGACACGGTGCGCGAAGTCTCGTTCGCGGACAAGTCTTTTCAGTACTGCCCGACGTGTCAGACCGGCGGCAAGGTGCTGGCCGACCGGCGCATGTCGCGGCTGCTCAAGTAGCCGATATGCTGCCTGGGTGACCCGCCAGAAGATTCTCATCACCGGAGCCAGTTCCGGCCTGGGTGCCGGCATGGCCCGTGCCTTCGCCGCCAAGGGCCGTGACCTGGCGCTGTGCGCCCGCCGCACCGATCGGCTGGAGGAGCTCAAAGACGAACTCGCACAACAGTATCCGGCGATCAAGATCGCGGTGGCGCAACTCGACGTCAATGACCACGACCAGGTTCCCAAGGTGTTCGCGGAGTTGAGCGACGAGCTGGGTGGCATCGATCGCGTCATCGTCAATGCCGGCATCGGCAAGGGTGCCCGGCTGGGGTCGGGCAAGTTGTGGGCGAACAAGGCGACCCTCGAGACCAACCTGATCGCGGCGTTGGTGCAGATCGAAACGGCCCTGGAGATGTTCCATCAGAGCGGATCCGGTCATCTCGTGCTCATTTCCTCGGTGCTCGGCAACAAGGGCGTACCCGGCGTCAAGGCGGCTTACGCGGCAAGCAAGGCCGGGCTCAGTTCTCTGGGTGAATCGCTGCGTGCCGAATATGCCAAGGGTCCCATCAAGGTGTCGGTGATGGAGCCCGGTTACATCGAGTCGGAAATGACCGCCAAGTCGGGCACCACAATGTTGATGGTGGACAACGAAACCGGCGTCAAGGCTCTGGTCGCCGCAATCGAAAGGGAGCCGGGCCGGGCCGCCGTGCCATGGTGGCCGTGGGCGCCGCTGGTGCAGCTCATGCGGGTATTGCCGCCCCCACTGACCAAACGCTTCGCCTGAGGGTTCCGCGTCCCGTCCCGGCGAGCAGACACAAAATCTCCCGACACGCCGGTCAATATGGTGATTTTGTGTCTGCTCGCGGTCGAAAAGTCACTGGGCACGGCCCCGCTCCGCCCGGTAGTGGCGCACCAGTGCATCGGTCGAGCTGTCCGACTGCCTGTCCGGCGACGCGTCACTGGTGATCACCGGCAGCAGCGCCTTGGCCTGAGTCTTGCCCAACTCCACGCCCCACTGGTCGAACGAATCGATACCCCACACCACGCCCTCGGTGAACACCTGATGCTCGTAGAGCGCGACGAGCTGCCCCAGCGCCGACGGGGTGAGCCGGGTGGCCAAAATCGCAGTGGACGGCCGGTTTCCGGGCATCACCTTGTGCGGCACCACATCGGCCGGGGTGCCCTCGTCGGCGATCTCCTCGGCGGTCTTGCCGAACGCCAACACCTGGGTCTGGGCGAAGAAATTGCTCATCAACAGGTCGTGCATGCTGCCCGTGCCCTCGGCCGTCGGTAGGTCGTCGAGCGGCTGGCTGAAGCCGATGAAGTCGGCGGGTATCAAACGCGTGCCCTGATGAAGGAGTTGGTAGAACGCATGCTGCCCATTGGTTCCCGGCTCGCCCCAATAGATTTCGCCGGTGTCGGTGGTCACCGGGCTACCGTCGGCACGAGTCGACTTGCCGTTGGATTCCATGGTGAGCTGCTGCAGATACGCGGCGAAGCGGGCCAGGTCGTTCGAGTACGGCAATACCGCGCGCGATTGAGCGCCGAAGAAGTTGGAGTACCACAAGCCGATAAGCCCAAGCAGTGCCGGGGCGTTCGACTCCAGCGGGGCGGTGCGAAAATGTTCGTCGATGATGTGGAAGCCAGACAGGAAGTCGGAGAAGGCTTCCCGGCCAATGACGGCCATCACCGACAACCCAATCGCGGAATCCACCGAGTAGCGCCCGCCAACCCAGTCCCAGAAGCCGAACATGTTGTTCGTGTTGATGCCGAACTCGTCGACGAGGCGCTTGTTGGTGGAGACGGCGACGAAATGTTTGGCCACCGCGGAGTCACCCAGCGCCCCGGTGAGCCAGCGGCGGGCGGCGGTCGCGTTCGTCAGCGTCTCCAGGGTGGAGAAGGTCTTTGAGGCCACCACGAAAAGGGTTGTGGCAGGGTCTAAATCGGCCAGTGCCGCGACAAGGTCGGCCGGGTCGACGTTGGATACGAAGCGCGCGGAGATGCCCGCGTCGGCATAGTGGCGCAGCGCCTGGTACACCATCACCGGGCCCAGGTCCGATCCGCCGATGCCGATGTTGACCACGGTCTTGATCCGTTCTCCGGTGGCACCTTTCCATTCGCCGTTGCGCAACCGGTCGGTGAACTCGCCCATGGCGTCGAGTACCTCGTGCACGTCACGCACGACGTTTCGACCGTCCACGACGAGTTCGGCATTGCGGGGCAGCCGCAACGCGGTATGCAGCACCGCGCGATCCTCCGAGGTGTTGATGTGCGCCCCGGCGAACATCTGGTCGCGGCGCTCCTCCAGCTTGGCGGTCCGGGCCAGATCGATCAGCAGCCGCACTGTCTCCCGGGTGATGCGGTGCTTGCTGTAGTCGATGTAGAGATCACCGACGGTGAGAGTGAGGTCGCGGCCGCGATTCGGATCGTCGGCGAAGAACTCGCGAAGGTGGGTGTCTCCGATTTGATCATGATGCTTGCGCAAGGCGTCCCATGCCGAAGTGTCAGTGATGTCGGGGATGGATTCGGAGGTCATATTCCGACCCTAATGCCGCGCGGAAGGGATGGTCGCTCAGCGGGGCGCTACGCCCAGTCTCTGCTGCAGATCGGGCAGCATCGCCTGCAACTGCTCACCCCAGTACGACCAGGTGTGGGTGCCGTTGGCGGGAAAGTTGAACACGCCGTTGTGTCCGCCTTTGGCCTGGTATCGGGCCTGAAACACTTTGTTGCTGATGCGCGTGGCGCTTTCCAGCAGACTGGCGTCGAGCTTGGGGCCCAGATCCGAGCCACCGCCGTTGCCGGTGTACACCCAAATGCGGGTGTTGCTGGCCACCAGCTTCGGCACGTTGACCGTGGGATCGTTGGCGGCCCACGCCGGGTCATCGGGTGGCCCCCACATGGCGTCGGAGCGGAAACCGCCGGCACCGAGTTGCGCCGCGCCAACCAGGGTCGGCCAATTGCCGGCGGAGAGGTTGAGGAAGCCCGACATCGACGCGGCGTAACTGAAGATGTGCGGATGGTCGGCGGCCAAAACCAGGGCGGCTGACCCGGACATGGACGCACCGACCACGGCGTTTCCCGCCGCGTTGATCGCCTTGTTGGACGCCAGCCAGGCGGGCAACTCCTCGGTGAGGAATGTTCCCCACTTGTAGGTCCAGGTTCCGCCGTTACCGACCGCCGGCCGGTACCAGTTCGTATAGAAGCTGGCCTCGCCGCCGGTCGGCATCACCACCGCAAGCCCGGACCGGCTGAACCATTCGAATACGGGCAGGTGGATGTCCCACGCGTTGAAGTCGTCGCGGGCGAGCATCCCGTCGAGCAGATAGACCGCACGGCTGCCGCCGCCCTGGAACTCCACCTTGACCTGACGGTTCATCGATGGCGACGGCACCATCAGGTATTCGATCGGCGTCCCCTGCCGCGACCAGGCCGACGCGGGGACAGCACCGTTGGTCAGCTCGCTCAGCAAAGCGAGCAACGCCGCGGCTGATAACACAATCAGCCTACGCAACGGCGAAAGCCCAGCTGTCAGTGCCGTGACCATTTCCGGGGAAATTTACCCCAGCAAAGCCGGGATCGGCAGAAGGTAACGGCGTTAGTAACCGTTTAGTGGCCGAGTCGTCCCCGGCCCAGACGTAACAGCAGCATCGCGAGGTCCTTGCCATCGGGCCCGAGTTCGCTGTAGCGCTCGATGACCTTCATTTCGCGGCTGTGCACCAGCCGGGTGCCGCCGGAGGCCATTCGGACCTTGCCGATCGCCTGGGAAACCTCTGCGCGCCGCTTCACGGCAGCCAGTATCTCGGCGTCCAGCCGGTCGATCTCCGCCCGCAGCTCGTCGATGCTGAGCTGTTCGGCGCCGATGGTCTCTGTGTTCATCTCTGAAATCTCCGCGTTCTCGTGAGGTGGTGGTTCTGGTCTCATCCGGTTCGGGCCTCACACAAGAAACGAGCCCCGAATCGCCGTAGCGGACCGGGGCTCTGCGAAAGCAGCTAGACCACGGGCACCGCTGGCCGGTACCCGTAAAAAAATCGAGGCTGCGTGTTGAGCACGCACCGAGTGTGCCACCAAGTGGCTTATAGGTGCAAAAACACGCATCACGAAGGCGATGTACCGGTGCGACAAGCGAACTGAATTCGCGGAAAGCTTCGGACGTGCAATCTCCCATTCCGGCTTCGTCAACATCGGTAGCCGCCACTCGGGAGTCAGGCAGACAGGATTCGGCCGGTAGTCACGGGCTGGTCACCGCTGTCGGCGAGCGGCGGTAAGTTTGGACCGACATGAGTGTGCACGTGACCCGAGCCAAATACCCACGACCCGGTGCGGTTGATGAACTGCTGGACGGCCTCAACCCGCAACAGCGCAAGGCGGTGGTGCACGAGGGTTCGCCGCTGCTGATCGTCGCCGGTGCGGGCTCGGGGAAGACGGCGGTGTTGACTCGCCGCATCGCCTACCTGATCGCCGAACGCGGGGTCAGCGTCGGGCAGATCCTGGCCATCACCTTCACTAACAAGGCCGCCGCCGAGATGCGCGAACGGGTGGTGAACCTCGTCGGCGACCGTGCCCGGTACATGTGGGTGTCCACGTTCCACTCGTCCTGTGTGCGGATCCTGCGCAATCAGGCGTCGCTGATCGAGGGTCTCAACTCCAACTTCTCCATCTACGACGCCGACGACTCACGCCGGCTGCTGCAGATGATCGGCCGCGACATGGGCCTGGATATCAAGCGGTTCTCGCCGCGGTTGCTGGCCAACGCCATCTCGAACCTCAAGAACGAACTGATCGACCCGCACCAGGCGGTGTCCAACCTGACCGACGAGTCCGACGAGCTGGCACGCACCGTCGCATCGGTGTTCGGCGAGTATCAGCGCCGGCTGCGCGCGGCGAACGCGCTGGACTTTGATGACCTGATCGGCGAAACCGTCGCAGTACTGCAGACTTTCCCGGATATCGCGCAGTACTACCGGCGCCGGTTCCGGCATGTGCTGGTCGACGAATACCAGGACACCAACCACGCCCAGTACATGCTGGTGCGCGAGCTGGTCGGTCACGGCGGTTCAGCGAGGCTCGCCGGAGTCGGCCCCTCGGCCGGCGGAGGCGAGGCGAAGCTGGGACCGGCGAACGAACACGGCGGTTCGGACGAGGTGCCGCCGGCCGAGTTGTGTGTGGTCGGCGACGCCGATCAGTCGATTTACGCCTTTCGTGGAGCCACGATCCGCAACATCGAGGACTTCGAGCGCGACTATCCCGACGCCACGACGATTCTGCTGGAACAGAATTACCGCTCGACGCAGAATATCCTGTCGGCGGCCAACTCGGTCATCGCGCGCAACTCAGGGCGCCGGGAGAAGCGGTTGTGGACCGACGCCGGTGCGGGCGAGCTGATCGTCGGCTATGTCGCCGACAACGAGCATGACGAGGCCAGGTTCGTCGCCGAGGAAATCGATGCGCTGGCCGACCGCGGCGACATCACCTATAACGACGTCGCGGTCTTCTACCGCACCAACAACTCGTCGCGGTCGCTGGAGGAGGTTTTCATCCGCGCTGGAATCCCCTACAAAGTCGTTGGGGGAGTGCGCTTTTACGAGCGCAAGGAAATCCGCGACATCGTCGCATATTTGCGGGTGCTGGACAACCCCGGCGACGCGGTGAGCATGCGGCGCATCCTGAATACGCCGCGCCGCGGCATCGGTGATCGCGCCGAGGCGTGCGTGGCGGTGTATGCCGAGAACACCGGGGCCAGCTTCGCCGACGCCTTGCAGGCAGCGGCCGAGGGCAAGGTGCCGATGCTGAACACGCGCGCGGAGAAGGCGATCGCCGGCTTCGTCGAGATGCTCGACGAACTGCGCGGCCACCTCGATGACGATCTGGGCGAACTGGTCGAGGCTGTGCTGGAACGCACCGGATACCGGCGCGAGCTGGAATCGTCGACCGATCCGCAGGAGTTGGCGCGGCTGGACAACCTCAACGAATTGGTCAGCGTTGCACACGAATTCAGCACCGACCTGGCCAACGCAGCCGCTCTGGCCGAAGACGCCCCCGAGGACGAGGACGTCCCCGACACCGGTGTCCTGGCTGCGTTCCTCGAGCGGGTGTCGCTGGTCGCCGATACCGACGAGATTCCGGAGCATGGCGCCGGTCTGGTCACGTTGATGACACTGCACACCGCCAAGGGGCTGGAGTTCCCGGTGGTGTTCGTCACCGGCTGGGAGGACGGCATGTTCCCGCACATGCGGGCGCTGGACGACCCGATGGAGCTGTCCGAGGAACGGCGCCTGGCGTACGTCGGCATCACCCGGGCCCGGCAACGGCTGTACCTGAGCCGGGCCATCGTCCGGTCGTCGTGGGGACAGCCCATGCTCAACCCCGAATCCCGCTTCCTGCGTGAGATTCCGCAGCAGCTTATCGACTGGCGCAGGCTCGCCCCCAAACCGTCGTTCAGTGCGCCGGTGAGCGGTGCCGGGCGGTTCGGCATTCCTAGGTCTGCGCCGACACGTTCCGGGGCCAGCAAGCGGCCCCTGGTGGTTCTGCAACCCGGGGATCGCGTGACGCACGACAAGTACGGCCTGGGTCGCGTCGAGGACGTCTCCGGCGTCGGCGAGTCGGCGATGTCGCTGATCGACTTCGGCAGTGCGGGCCGCGTCAAGCTGATGCACAACCACGCGCCGATCAGCAAGCTCTGAGTTCGTGTCGCCGAACGTGCGCTGACGGCGAAGAAAACGCGAAAAGACCGCCGACTGTTCACGTTCGGCGGAGTGGGGAGCGGCTATCCGACCCAGCGCCTGGTATCGGGAAGCAGGGCGAGCAGCACGCTCGCGACCGGCAGCAGCGGCAGCGTGTGCACCACCCACCCAACCCGTGCACCGGCTATGAACACCCCGAGATAGGTCAGCAGCGCAACCACCGACCCCGCCACGATCAGGTAGCGCCCCACCGCGCGGTGCAGCAGCAGCGCGATCACGCCGGAAACGGTCGTGATCGCAAACACCAGCGCCAGGAACCCGACCGCGATGCAAAACAGGCGATCGGTTTGCCACCAGCCGGCAATAAGATCAGTGGCTACCACTGAGGTGGCCCACCCGCTGACAATGCTCACAGCGCTGGCCGCCACGGCCGTCCGGGAGCTCGGCTCGTGGCTCAGCACGGCAGGCAGCGGGGGGATCCCGCCGCCCAGTGCCGCTTCCAAAGGGCCCGCGGCACGCGGGATTCGGGTGGTCGGCTGCGCGGCTATCGGGGGCAGCGGACCGCTCGGAGCCCGCCGGATGATCTTCGTCCGTGGCTCGTCAGGTGGTTCGGCGGGTTCGGGCGGGTTGTCGCTCGCAGCGGGATCGTTCGGCCCGGTCACAGGTCAGCCGGCGTAATTGCCGACGGACAGCCCCCGCTTCGCCAGCCACGGCACAGGATCTATCCGCTCACTGCCGTTCATCAGCACCTCGAAGTGCAGGTGCGGACCGGTGGAGTTGCCACGGTTGCCCATGGTGGCTATCTGGTCGCCGGCCATCACGCGTTCACCGACGCTGACCAGCGTGGTGTTGACGTGCCCGTACAGGGTGACGGTGCCGTCGGCGTGCAGCAGTTTGACCCATGCTCCATATCCGGCGGTCGGGCCGGCGTCGATGACGACACCATCGGAGACCGCGTAGATCGGAGTGCCGATCGCATTGGCCAGGTCGATGCCGGCGTGCAGGACACCCCAGCGGTAGCCGAAGTTGGAGGTGAAGATGCCCTTGGTCGGCATGACGTACAGCGGTTGCTGCAGGCGCGCCTCACGCTGTGCGCGCTCCTGCGCGAAGGCCACGCCACGGGCGAGTTCCTCGTTGTGCACCGAGGCGTTGGCCGGCTGGGCGGCGATCACCTGAACACCCCGCGGCGAAGTCGAGCCCGAGCCGCCAGAGCCGCCCGAGAGCGTCGAGGCGTTGGCTGTCAGCACCGTCTCGATCTTGGTGTCGCCGGATTGGTTGATAGCGGTATGCGTGGCCGCCGCTGCCGCACCGGCAGCCATGGCGCCGATCAGCAGGCGGCCCTTGGCGGCGCTTGTCGGCTGCTTGCGGTGGCTGCCGCCGCGACGGGTAACGGGAGTGACGTGGATGGCTCGTGTGATCGGGTGCTCGGTTTCGACGGAGACTCGGGGCAGCACCTCGGTGACCGGGGCAGCCAGCCACATCGGAGTCAGATCATCGGTGTCGTCGAGGTCGTCGAGTTCGGGAGCCTGTAACAGGTCGTTGCCGAACGTGAAATCGGAGTCGCCGAAGTCCAACTCGTCGAGGTCGGTCAGCTCCATGTCATCAACTTCATCAAACCCGTCTAACGGGATGATCTCGGTGACTTCATTGCGGTGATGATGGGGCCAGCGGTCCCGGGGTGCGCGCGTCGACTGCGCGGCGGCAGAGCGGGCCAAAAGGTGCTGGGACAACCTGAAATGTCCTCGGATCGTGACCATAACGTTATCTGGACCTTGAGAAGGTATCCGCAAACGTAGGCGGCTGGCAACCTCAGTATCAAATCCCGCCAATTTTGTGACTTGAGTCACGTTTGGAAGCTCCGATCGATACATGACGTGCGCCACCGCGGTGGGATGCGGCAGCAGGTCTGATTTTCGGGGTCGATACAGTTCCTCCGTGCGAGTTGCCGAGTACCTGGCACCGCCACCCCAGTTGGCCTAGCAAGTAAGCCGAGCAAAGGCAGTGACGCCCCATGGATCTGTTCGAGTACCAAGCTAAGGAACTGTTCGCCAAGCACGGCGTTCCCGGCACGCAGGGCCGGGTGACCGACACCGCTGAAGGCGCCAAGGCCATCGCGGAGGAGATCGGTGCGCCCGTGATGGTCAAAGCCCAGGTCAAGACCGGCGGCCGGGGCAAGGCGGGTGGCGTGAAATACGCCGCGAACGCCGACGAAGCCTACGAGCATGCCAAGAACATCTTGGGCCTGGACATCAAGGGCCACATCGTGAAGAAGTTGCTCGTCGCCGAGGCCAGCGACATCGCCGAGGAGTACTACCTCTCGTTCCTGCTCGACCGCGCCAACCGCACCTACCTGGCGATGTGCTCGGTGGAGGGCGGCATGGAGATCGAAGAGGTCGCCGCCACCAAACCCGACCGGCTGGCCAAGGTGCCGGTGAACGCCGTCACGGGCGTCGACCTGGCCTTCGCGCGGTCCATCGCCGAGCAGGGCCACCTGCCCGCGGAGGTGCTCGACGCCGCGGCCGTCACAATCGAGAAGCTCTGGGGCGTGTTCGTCAGCGAGGACGCCACCCTGGTGGAGGTCAACCCGCTGGTCCGCACGCCGGACGACCGGATCCTGGCGCTGGACGGCAAGGTGACCTTGGATGCCAATGCCGACTTCCGCCAACCCGGACACGCCGAGTTCGAGGACCGTGCGTCGACTGACCCGCTGGAACTGAAGGCCAAGGAACACGATCTCAACTACGTGAAACTGAGCGGCGAGGTCGGCATCATCGGCAACGGTGCGGGCCTGGTGATGTCGACGCTGGACGTGGTCGCCTACGCCGGTGAGAAGCACGGCGGGGTGAAGCCGGCCAACTTCCTGGACATCGGCGGTGGCGCGTCGGCCGAGGTGATGGCGGCCGGCCTGGACGTGATCCTGGGCGACCCGGAAGTCAAGAGTGTCTTCGTCAATGTTTTCGGAGGCATCACGTCGTGTGACGCGGTGGCCACCGGGATCGTCAAAGCCCTGGAGATCCTGGGCGATGAGGCCAACAAGCCGCTGGTGGTCCGATTGGACGGCAACAACGTCGAAGAGGGCCGGCGCATCCTGGCTGACGCCAACCACCCGCTGGTGATCCAGGCCCACACCATGGACGCCGGTGCCGACAAAGCCGCCGAGCTGGCGAGCGCCTGAGAAAAGGACCACGAACAATGGCTATATTCCTGACTTCAGAGAACAAGGTCATCGTCCAGGGCATCACCGGGGGTGAGGCCACTACGCACACCGCGCGGATGCTCAAGGCCGGCACCCAGATCGTCGGTGGCGTCAACGCCCGCAAGGCCGGCACCACGGTCTCGCACAAGGACGCCAACGACAACGACATCGAACTGCCGGTGTTCGGCACCGTCGTCGAGGCCATCGAGAAGACTGGCGCGGATGCGTCGATCATCTTTGTGCCGCCCAAGTTCGCCAAGGACGCGATGATCGAGGCCATCGACTCGCAGATCCCGTTGCTGGTCGTCATCACCGAGGGAATCCCGGTGCAGGACAGCGCCTATGCGTGGGCCTACAACGTCCAGAAGGGTCAGAAGACTCGCATCATCGGCCCCAACTGCCCGGGCATCATCAGTCCCGGGCAGTCGCTGGTCGGCATCACCCCGGCCAACATCAGCGGTCCCGGTCCGGTCGGGCTGGTGTCCAAGTCGGGCACGCTGACCTACCAGATGATGTACGAGCTGCGTGATTTCGGGTTCACCACCTCAATCGGCATCGGCGGCGACCCGATCATCGGCACCACCCACATCGACGCCATCGAGGCCTTCGAGAAAGACCCTGACACCAAGCTCATCGTGATGATCGGTGAGATCGGCGGTGACGCCGAGGAGCGTGCGGCCGATTTCATCAAGGCCAACGTCACCAAGCCGGTCGTCGGTTACGTCGCGGGCTTCACCGCCCCGGAAGGCAAGACGATGGGTCACGCGGGCGCCATCGTGTCCGGCTCGTCGGGTACCGCTGCCGCCAAGAAGGAGGCGCTGGAGGCGGCCGGTGTTCAGGTGGGCAAGACGCCCTCGGAGACAGCGGCCCTGGCGCGGGAGATCCTCAAGACCCTGTAGGGCGAGCAGACGCAAATTCGCACGTTTCCCTTCGGAAACGTGCGAATTTGCGTCTGGTGGCACCGTTAGGGGACGCCGCGCACACCGGGTACGCCGATCAGTTGTCCACCGTCACCGCCTTGACCGCCGGTGCCGCTCGGTGTCCCGGGCCCGCCGTTGCCACCGTTTCCGCCAAAGCCTATGAGGAACGCGGCGCGTCCACCGGGTCCGCCGTTCCCGCCGGGACTTCCGGAGGCCGCGGCGCCAGCCCCGCCAGCGCCGCCGTCGCCGATCAGCAATCCCGCGTCTCCGCCGGCCCCGCCGGCCGCGCCGGTTCCGCCGCCAGCCCCGCCGGTGCCCCCAGAGCCGGACAGCGTGCCGCCGGCCCCGCCTGCTCCGCCCGTTCCGCCGGTTGCTGCGAATCCGCCGGTTCCGCCGGCGCCGCCGCTGCCGTTGAGGAATCCGCCTTTACCGCCGGCCCCACCTGTTCCGCCGATGCCAGCCCCGGTCCCAGCGCCGTCCCCGCCGTCCCCGCCGTCCCCACCGGAGCCGACGATGACCCCGCCCGCGCCGCCGGCGCCACCCGCGCCCCCAGTGCCAGCCTTGCCGCTTAGGGCATCGACCGACACACCACCGCGGCCGCCGGCTCCGCCGGTGCCCAGCAACCCGCCGCTGCCTCCCGCACCACCCACTCCGCCGCTGGCGCCGAGCGTCGACGCACCCCCGTCGCCGCCGGCACCGCCGACGCCGAACAGTCCGGCGGCTCCTCCGGTGCCACCAGTCCCGCCGGCGCCGGATCCGCCGGTGCCGCCGACTCCGCCGTTGCCGAACAGCAGTCCGCCGGCACCGCCGTTGCCTCCCGGAGACCTGTTGCTGTTAACCCTGCCGGGTCCGCCGGCCCCGCCATTGCCGAACAGCCCGGCGGCCCCGCCGTTGCCACCGGCGGGATGGGCTAGGGTGCCTGCTCCGCCGGAGCCGCCGTTGCCGATCAGCAGCC
Source organism: Mycobacterium sp. ML4 (assembly GCF_054515735.1). Classification (NCBI taxonomy): domain Bacteria; kingdom Bacillati; phylum Actinomycetota; class Actinomycetes; order Mycobacteriales; family Mycobacteriaceae; genus Mycobacterium; species Mycobacterium sp. ML4. The sequence continues at coordinate 11,477 of NZ_JBTNSY010000037.1, read as the reverse complement.
CGCCGGCCAGGCCGTCTGCTCCGGGGGCTCCATTTGCTCCATTGCCGATCAACGAGCGGCCTAACAACAAGTTGCTGGGCGTGTTGATGACGTCGAGTAGTTGTTGCTCGAGGGTCTGCAGCGGCGTGGCCGCGGCCGCCTCGGCAATTGCGTACTGCCCCGCACCCGAACTCAGCAGTTGAACGAATCGATCATGAAAAATAACCGCCTGCTCGCTCAGCGCCTGGTATTCCCGCCCCTGCTGGGCGAACAGCGCCGCAATGGCCGCCGACACCTCGTCGGCGGCAGCCGCCGAGAGGTTTGCGGTAGCTGGCAGGGCGGCGAAGTTGGCCCGGCTGACAGCTGCTCCGATGGACGCGAGCTATGAAGCGGCCGCCGCGACCGTCACGGGCGCCGTGGTGACGAATGTCATGCCACCCTCCCCACTTCAGGGAACTCCGATCGTACGCGCTGAGCGCATCCGAGCAGACGCAAAATCGCATATTTCCGTGGTTCGAGGTGCGATTTTGTGTCTGCTCGGCGTCTAGGGGTAGGGCTAGGGCAACCCGGGGGCGCCGAATAGGACCCCCGCTGAGCCGCCCACACCGCCGGCCGCCCCAGAGCCGCCCGCGATGCCGCCGTTGCCGCCGTTGCCGATCACTTTGGCGGAGCCGCCGTTGCCCCCCGCCCCGGCCGTACCGACGGCGAAGAACTTCTGGCCACCGGCACCCCCGCCGCCTCCGTCGCCGACGAGAATGCCGCCGTCGCCGCCATTACCGCCGATTCCGCCGAGGTCAGTGCCGAATCCGCCGGAGCCGCCGGGGCCGCCCGAACCCGACAATGTGGCGCCCGCGCCGCCCATGCCGCCTGATCCGCCGAAGTCGCCGGGCCCGCCTGCTCCGCCGGCACCGCCCATGCCGAACAGGAAACCGCCGCCCCCGCCCGCTCCGCCGGTGCCGCCGCGGAAGGTGGACCCGCCGACGCCACCCGGGCCGAACAGCGGCGCCGCCCCGCCGTCACCGCCATGGCCCCCGACACCGAGCAGCACACCTCCGGTGCCGCCGTCACCGCCGAATCCGGCATTGCCCTGGGGCCCGAAGCCTCCGGCCCCACCGGCGCCCCCGAAACCCGTGAGCCCCGCGTTGCCGCCCGCGCCGCCCGCACCCGCGCCACCGGAGGTCGTTCCGCCGGTGCCGCCTACGCCTCCCGCGCCGCCCGCGCCGAACACCATGCCGCCGGAGCCACCGGCTCCGCCGGTCCCGCCAATGCCGCCGATCAGGACTTGGCCCGTTCCGCCGGTGCCGCCGGCACCGCCGATGCCGAACAGGCCGGCAGCTCCGCCCGCACCGCCCTGGCCGGCCGAAGTTCCGACGACGACGGCCCCACCGCCGGTCCCGCCGGCGCCGCCGGCGCCGATCAAGAGTCCACCTGCGCCGCCTTTGCCGCCGATCCCACCGTCTCCGGCGTTACCACCGGGTCCGCCGGTGCCGAACAGCCCGGCCGCGCCTCCGTTGCCGCCGTTGCGAAGTGCCGAACCGCTTCCGCCCGCGCCGCCGTTGCCCCACAACAGCCCGCCGTCGCCGCCGTTGGCGCCGCTCCCCGGTGCCGCGTTGGCTCCGTTTCCGATCAGCGGGCGGCCCAGCAACAACTGCGTCGGCGCATTGACCACGCCGAGTATCTGCTGCTCGACGAGCTGCAACGGCGAGGCGGCCGCCGCTTCCGTCGCGGCGTACTGGGCCGCGCCTGCGCCCATGAGATGGACGAATTGGCTGTGGAACGCGGCCGCGTGAACGCTGAGCAGTTGGTATGCCTGGGCGTGGGCTCCGAACAACGCGGCGACCGCCGCCGACACTTCGTCCGCGCCGGCGGCCAGCACCGCCGAGGTCGGCGTCAGTGCCATCGCGTTGGCATGCGTGATAGTCGAGCCGATGTTCGCCAGATCAGCAGCGGCCGCCATGACGAAGTCAGGCATCGTTGTGACAAATGACATCTGGTCGCCTCCCCGAAGGGGGTCCGCGTCCTCGGCGGACGCACGTTCGGGAGGTGCTAAGCCTATCGCGATGCCCTACAGGTGAGCCCGTTTTTGCAGCACCCGCCCGGGCCGTCTGCCGCCCTGCCGCCAGCGCCGCCGACGCCGACAAGGAATCCGCCTATGCCGCCCGCCCGCCGGCGCCGCCGATCCTCTCGACGGCGACCGCATCGTTGGCGGTGCCGCTGCACGCTGGCCTGACCCCGAACGGCATCCGCGACACTGCAACCCGGTATACGACACGCCGGGGACCGTCGCCCTGGTTGCAATCTCGGCGCACGCCCGGCACGCCCACGCCCAGGCCCGTCGGCGCCGGCGCAAGCGCCCACGCCCGCCAGGCGCCTAGGCGAACGACGCCAGTTTGCCCGCCAGCCGCTCGACATACCCGGCCACCTTGTCCGCGTCACTGTCCGGCAGCCCGAACAGCACCTCGGTCACCCCGAGGCCGGCCCACCGCGCCAGCCTCTCGCCGTCCGGCTTGAAGTCCAGCGCCACGATCTGCGGGGCACCGTCGCGGCCCGCGCCCACCCAGGTGTCCTGCAATAATTTCACCGGCTCGTCGATGTCGAAGTCGCGCGGCGTGGTGATCCAGCCGTCGGCACTGCGTGCGATCCACTTGAAGTTCTTCTCGTTGCCCGCGGCGCCCACTAGAACGGGAATATGCGGTTGCACCGGCTTCGGCCAGGCCCAGCTCGGACCGAACTTGACGAACTCGCCGTCGTACTCGGCCTCTTCCTGAGTCCACAGCGCCCGCATCGCCTCGAGATACTCGCGCAACATGGTGCGGCGCCGCCCCGCCGGCACGTTGTGGTCGGCAAGCTCATCGGTGTTCCAGCCGAACCCGACCCCGAGGCTGACCCGGCCGCCGGACAAATGGTCCAGGGTGGCAATACTTTTCGCCAACGTGATCGGGTCGTGTTCGACCGGCAGCGCCACTGCCGTCGACAGCCGGACCCGCGACGTCACCGCACAGGCGGCACCCAGGCTCACCCAGGGATCCAAGGTGCGCATGTAGCGGTCGTCGGGCAGCGAGGAGTCACCCGTCGTCGGATGGGCCGCCTCGCGCTTGATCGGGATGTGAGTGTGTTCGGGCACGTAGAACGTGTGGAAACCATGTGTGTCGGCAAGCTTTGCGGCGGCCGCCGGAGAGATGCCGCGATCGCTGGTGAACAGAACGAGGCCGTAGTCCATGCCCCAATTTAGAACGTGTTCTAATTTTTCGCGCGGGCGGCCCCTCCGCGCCAACGCGAGTGGGGGAACGCGGCGGCAGGCATTTGTTCTCGGCCGTGCGCTAGCGTGGTTGTTCGAATGCGGCCAGCATCGCGTCGCACCGCAGCAGAGGGGCCGCGACGGCACCGGAAGCAACAGGAGGACTCATGACCTACCAGCCCGGTAGTCCCGGATATCAATCCGCGCAGCAGCCGTCCGGCTCCTATGGCGCGTCCGCACCGGCTGCCGCGTCGGCCGAGCCCGCGGCGAGCAAGTTGGGGTTGTACCTCGCCATCGCGGTAGCGACCTTGGGTCTGTTGGCGTATTTCTTCAGCTTCGGCCCGATGTTCAGCTACAACTCCGATCTCGGTGGTCCCAGCACTGAGGTGTCCGGTGACACCGGGTTGTCGGTTGCCGTCGCCCTGCTCGCCGCGCTGCTGGCCGGTGTGGGGCTGCTGCCCAAAGCGAAAAGCTACGTGCCAATCGTTGCGGTGCTCTCGGTGCTGGCGGTGCTGCTGATCATCGGCGCGACCTTCAACAAGCCGAACTCATTCTCCACCGGCTGGGCATTGTGGGTCGTGCTGGTGTGCATCGTGTTCGAGGCGGTGGCCGCGGTCGGGGCGTTGCTGCTGGACGCCGGCGTGATCACCGCCCCGGCACCGCGGCCCAAATATGACCCGTTCGGCGGCTACGGGCAGTACGGGCAGTACGGCCAGTACGGGGGCCAGCCGGGCGGGTACTACGGTCAGCCGGGTGCACAGCAGCCCGCGCAGAACCCGGCCCAGTCGCCGGGGTACGGCTCGCAGTACGGCGGCGGCTACTCGTCGAACCCGAACCCCCAGTCCGGCGGGTTCTCCGCCCAGCCCACGCAGCAGGTGTCCCAACAGCAACAAGGCCCGACGAACACGCCCCCTACCGGTTTCCCGAGCTTCAGCCCGCCGCCGCCGGTCAGTGCGGGCACGGGATCGCAGGGCGGCTCGGCGCCGGTCAATTACGGGAACGCCGGCGGTGGCCAGCAGTCGTCCTACGGGCAGGGCCAGCAGTCGTCGCCTGGTTCGGCGCCGGTCTAACCGCGCGCTCTCGCGCCTAGTCAGGCTCGTGCGCGAAGCGTGACAAGGGTGTCGGTGTCGGCAAGAAACGGAGACAACCGGGCAACGGGCGCCCGTCAGGCCCGCGACCTTGTCAGGGTCGCTTTCGCCCCCGCCATCGTGGCGCTGGTCGTGATCGCGGCCGTCACACTGCTGGAGTTGCTGATCGCCAACAGCGACATGGTGGGTGCGCCGGGCGCCATAGCGAGCATGTGGCTGGGTGTGCACCAGGTGCCGATCTCGATCGGTGGCCGCGAACTGGGCGTCATGCCGTTGCTCCCGGTGCTGTTGATGGTGTGGGGCACCGCCCGCGTCACCGCCCGGGCGACCGCGCCCTATTCCTCGTGGCTGGTGATCCGCTGGGTCATCGCTTCGGCCCTGGGTGGACCGTTGCTGATCGCCGCGATCGCGCTGGCGGTCATCCACGACGCATCGTCGGTGCTGACCGAATTGCAGACGCCGAGCGCGCTCCGCGCGTTCACCGGTGTGCTGGTGGTCCACGCCATTGGGGCTGCGATCGGGGTGTGGTCACGGGCTGGTCGCCGCGCGCTTGCCGCATCCCCGTTGCCGAACTGGCTGGGCGATTCGCTGCGGGCGGCCTCGGCCGGGGTGTTGGCGTTGCTGGGATTGGCAGGGCTGGTGACGGCGGGGTCGCTGGTAGTGCACTGGGCCACCATGCAAGACCTGTACGGGATCAGCGATTCCATCTGGGGGCAGTTCAACCTCACCGCGCTGTCGGTGTTGTATGCCCCGAACGTCATCGTGGGTGCCTGCGCGGTCGCCGTCGGGTCGAGCGCCCACATCGGGTTCGCAACGTTCAGTTCGTTCACCGTGTTCGGCGGTGACGTTCCGGCCCTGCCGATTCTGGCCGCGGCGCCCACGCCACCTCTGGGACCGGTCTGGGTTGCCCTGTTGATCATCGGTGCGGCCTCCGGTGTAGCGGTCGGGCAGCAGTGTGCCCGACGTGCGCTCCCGCTCCTTGCGGCATTGGCGAAGTTGCTGGTCGCGGCGCTGCTCGCCGCTTCGATGATGACACTGGTGGGGTACGGCGGCGGCGGCAAGCTCGGCAACTTCGGCGACGTCGGCGTCGACCATGGCGCCATGTTTCTCGGCGTCCTGTTCTGGTTCACCGTCGTGGGCGGGATCACCGTGGTGATGGCCGGAGGTGTTCGCCGCAGGCCGCGACGGGTCCGGGTGAAGCCGGTCGAGCCGGTGCCCGACGAGGAGGAGCCGCCTGTGGACGCTTTCGACGACGACGAGGGGGGTGCCGGTGAGGACGACGGATCCGGCACTGCCGACGACGCCGTGTTGCCCGGCGAGCAGCCGGCTGATTCGCAGGAGAGTGAGAAGTAGCGGGCGGCCCTCGCCACTTGGTCACACCAGTCGCTGGATCGGGCGGTAGCGCTCGTGCCGCAACACAGTTGACGATCAACCCCGGCCGCGCAGCGGCTGCCACAGCAGCTTGATTAGGCTCTCCGTGTGCTGGAACCGCTCCGTGTACCACCGAGTGCACCGGCGCGGCTGGTGGTGCTGGCGTCAGGCACCGGATCGCTGCTGAACTCCCTGCTCGAGGCCACTCGAGGTGACTACCCGGCGCAGGTGGTGGCCGTCGGAGTCGATCGCGACTGCCGGGCCGTCGAAATCGCCGCCAAGGCCGCGATCCCAGCATTCGCCGTCCGCGTCGGCGAGCACCCGACCCGCGACGACTGGGACGTCGCGATCACCGAGGCCACCGCTGCCCACCAGCCTGACCTGGTGGTATCGGCGGGTTTTATGAGAATCCTTGGCCCGCAATTTCTTTCACGGTTCAACGGCCGCATCCTGAACACCCACCCGGCGCTGCTGCCGGCGTTTCCCGGCGCGCACGGCGTCCGGGACGCGCTGGCCTACGGCGTGAAAGTGACCGGCTGTACGGTGCATCTGGTGGACGCCGGCGTGGACACTGGCCCGATACTGGCGCAACAGCCCGTCGAAGTGCGCGACGGCGACGACGAACAGACCTTGCATGAGCGAATCAAGGTCGTGGAGCGCCAACTCCTGGTAGATGTGGTGGCCGCGATCGCGACCCGCGGGGTGACGGTCACCGAGCGAAAGGCGACCCTGGGATGAACATCGACAAGAAGCCGATCCGCCGCGCGTTGATCAGCGTCTACGACAAGACCGGCTTGGTCGAACTCGCGCAGGGCCTCACCGCAGCCGGTGTCGAGATCGTCTCGACCGGGTCGACCGCCAAGACCATTGCGGACAAAGCGATTCCGGTGACCCGAGTCGAGGAGCTCACCGGGTTTCCAGAGGTGCTCGACGGACGCGTCAAGACCCTGCATCCCAGGGTGCACGCCGGTCTGCTGGCCGACCTGCGCAAGCCCGCGCACCGGGCGGCGCTGGAGAAGCTCGGGCTCGCCGCCTTCGAACTCGTCGTGGTGAACCTTTATCCGTTCAGTCAGACCGTCGAATCCGGCGCGACTCCCGACGAATGCGTCGAGCAGATCGACATCGGCGGACCGTCGATGGTGCGCGCGGCTGCCAAGAACCACCCCAGCGTCGCCGTCATCACCGACCCCCGCGGGTACGACGGAGTACTCGCAGCGGTGCGGCACGGGGGATTCACCCTCGCCGAGCGGAAGAAGCTGGCGTCGTTGGCGTTTCAGCACACCGCGGAGTACGACATCGCCGTCGCGACCTGGATGCAGTCCACGCTGGCACCCGAAGAGCCCCCGCAGGAGTTCCCGCACTTCGTCGCGAAGAACTGGCGACGGCAGGCGACCCTGCGCTACGGCGAGAACCCGCACCAGCAGGCGGCGCTCTACACCGATCCCGGCGCCTGGCCCGGCCTGGCGCAGGCCGAGCAACTGCACGGAAAAGAGATGTCCTACAACAACTTTACCGATGCGGACGCGGCCTGGCGGGCGGCCTTCGACCACGAGCAAACGTGCGTGGCGATCGTCAAGCACGCCAATCCGTGCGGCATCGCGATCTCGGACATCTCGGTCGCCGACGCACACCGCAAGGCCCACGACTGCGACCCGCTCAGCGCCTTCGGCGGCGTGATCGCCGCCAACACCGAAGTCAGCGTGGAAATGGCGGACTATGTCAGCACCATCTTCACCGAGGTGATCGTCGCTCCGGCTTACGAGCCGGGCGCGGTCGAGGTGTTGACGCGCAAGAAGAACATCCGAGTTCTACTCGCCTCCGAGCCACTCGAGGGCGGCCACGAGTTACGCCCGATCAGTGGGGGCCTGCTGATTCAGCAACGTGACCAGCTCAACGCCGCCGGCGACGACCCGAACAACTGGACCCTGGCTACCGGCGAGCCCGCCAACCCGGCTACCCTCACCGATCTGGTGTTCGCGTGGCGGGCCTGCCGCGCGGTCAAGTCCAACGCGATCGTCATCGTCGCCGGCGGCGCCACTATCGGGGTGGGCATGGGACAGGTCAATCGCGTCGACGCCGCCCGGCTGGCCGTGGCACGCGGCAGCGACCGGGTCAGGGGCGCGGTCGCCGCGTCAGACGCGTTCTTCCCGTTCCCGGACGGCTTGGAGACGCTGACTGCCGCCGGCGTCAAAGCCGTCGTGCACCCGGGCGGTTCGGTGCGCGACGACGAAGTCACCGCGGCCGCCGCCAAAGCCGGTGTCACGTTGTATCTCACCGGCGCCCGGCACTTCGCGCACTGACCGCACGCCGAGTCACCCGCCTCAGCAGCGCGTAGCTTGGAGAGGTGACTTCACCGAGCAATTTGCCCCGAACCCTTGGCGAGCTGCGTACCTCCGGTCACCGCGAGCGGGGGGTCAAGCAGGAGATCCGCGAAAATTTGCTGACCGCACTGGCCGACGGTGACGAGATCTGGCCCGGGATCCTGGGTTTTGACGACACCGTGATACCCCAGCTGGAACGCGCGCTGATCGCCGGGCACGATTTCGTGCTGCTGGGCGAGCGCGGCCAGGGTAAGACCCGGCTGCTGCGGGCGCTGACGGGTCTGCTCGACGAATGGACGCCGGTGATCGACGGATCTCAACTCGGCGAGCACCCGTACACCCCGATCACGCCGGAGTGGATCCGCCGCGCCGCCCAATTGCAAGACGACCTGCCGGTGGCCTGGAAGCACCGCAGCGAGCGCTACACCGAGAAGCTGGCCACCCCCGACACCAGCGTGGCCGACCTGGTCGGCGACGTCGACCCGATCAAGGTCGCCGAAGGCCGTAGCCTCGGCGACCCGGAAACCATCGCTTACGGGCTCATTCCGCGCGCGCACCGCGGCATCGTCGCCGTCAACGAGCTGCCCGACCTCGCCGAGCGCATTCAGGTGTCGATGCTGAACGTCATGGAGGAGCGCGACATTCAGGTCCGCGGCTACACGCTGCGCCTGCCGCTGGACGTCCTGGTGGTGGCCAGCGCCAACCCGGAGGATTACACCAACCGCGGTCGCATCATCACTCCGCTCAAGGACCGGTTCGGTGCCGAAATCCGCACCCACTACCCGCTGGAGCTGGAGGCCGAGATCGGCGTCATCGCCCAGGAAGCACACCTGAGCGCGCAGGTGCCGGACTACCTCCTGCAGGTGATCGCGCGGTTCGCTCGCTACTTGCGCGAGTCCAGTTCGGTCGACCAGCGCTCCGGTGTGTCGGCACGGTTCGCGATCGCGGCGGCCGAGACGGTCGCCGCCGCCGCCCGGCACCGCGGCGCGATGCTCGGCGAGACCGACCCGGTGGCCCGCGTGGTCGACCTGGGCACGATCATCGACGTGTTGCGCGGCAAGCTGGAATTCGAGTCCGGCGAGGAGGGGCGTGAGCAAGCCGTACTCGAGCACCTGCTGCGCCGTGCCACCGCCGATACCGCGTCACGGGTCCTCGGCGGCGTCGACGTCGGCACCCTGGTATCCGCGGTCGAGCGGGGCTCGGCCGTGACGACGGGTGAGCGGGTGTCGGCCAAGGACGTGCTGGCCGCGGTGCCGGGGCTGCCGGTCGTGGACAAGATCGCGGCGAAACTAGGCGCTGAATCCGAAGGGGAGCGCGCGGCGGCACTGGAACTGGCTTTGGAGGCGTTGTACCTGGCCAAGCGGGTCGACAAGGTATCCGGGGAGGGGCAGACCGTTTATGGATAGGTCCGATGGTGACGACCCGCTGCGCTGGCGATCGTCACCCCGGCACTCACAGCGATACTCGGCCTACACCGGTGGCCCCGACCCGCTGGCTCCGCCGGTGGATCTGCGTGAGGCGCTCGAACAGATCGGGCAGGACGTCATGGCGGGCACCTCCCCGCGCCGGGCGCTGTCCGAGTTGCTGCGGCGCGGCTCCGAAAACATGCGCGGTGCTGACCGGTTGGCCGCCGAGGCCAACCGCAAACGCCGGGAGTTGTTGCGCCGCAACAACTTGGACGGGACTCTGCAGGAGATCAAGAAGCTGCTGGACGAGGCGGTGCTGGCCGAGCGCAAGGAGCTGGCCCGGGCGCTCGACGACGATGCGCGATTCTCCGAGTTGCAGCTGGAGTCGTTGCCGCCGTCACCGGCCAAGGCCGTCCAGGAGCTGTCCGAGTATCAGTGGCGCAGCCCCGAGGCCCGGCAGAAATACGAGCAGATCAAGGATCTGCTGGGGCGCGAGATGCTCGACCAGCGCTTCGCCGGCATGAAGCAGGCGTTGGAAGGCGCCACCGACGAGGACCGCCAGCGGGTCAACGAGATGCTGGACGACTTGAACGACCTGCTGGAAAAGCACTCTCGCGGAGAAGACACCCAGCAGGATTTCCAGGAATTCATGGACAAGCACGGCGAGTTCTTCCCGGAGAACCCGCAGAACGTCGAGGAGCTGCTTGATTCGCTGGCCAAGCGGGCCGCCGCCGCGCAGCGATTCCGCAACAGCCTGAGCCCGCAGCAGCGCGACGAGTTGGATGCCCTGGCGCAGCAGGCCTTTGGCTCGCCGTCGCTAATGAACGCGCTGAACCGCCTCGACGCGCACCTGCAGGCCGCCCGGCCCGGTGAGGACTGGACGGGAGACCAGCAGTTCTCCGGCGACAATCCGCTGGGCATGGGTGAAGGCGCGCAGGCGCTGGCCGACATCGGCGAGCTGGAGCAACTGGCCGACCAGCTGTCGCAGGCATATCCGGGCGCGACCATGGACGACGTCGACCTCGACGCGCTGGCCCGCCAACTCGGTGACGATGCGGCCGTGGATGCGCGAACACTCGCCGAACTCGAACGGGCGCTGCTCAATCAGGGTTTTCTGGATCGCGGTTCCGACGGCCAGTGGCGACTGTCTCCCAAGGCCATGCGCCGGCTCGGCGAGACGGCGTTGCGTGATGTGGCACAACAACTTTCGGGCCGACGGGGGGAACGGGACCATCGGCGGGCCGGCGCTGCCGGCGAGCTGACCGGCGCCACCAGGCCGTGGCAGTTCGGCGACACCGAGCCGTGGCACATCTCACGCACCCTGACCAACGCCGTACTGCGACAGTCGGGGACGCACACGTTGGACGGCCCCTTGCGCATCACCGTCGACGACGTCGAGGTCTCCGAGACCGAGATGCGCACCCAGGCCGCGGTTGCGCTGCTGGTGGATACCTCGTTCTCGATGGTGATGGAGAATCGCTGGCTGCCGATGAAGCGGACCGCGTTGGCGCTCAACCACCTGGTGACCACCCGGTTCCGGTCAGATGCGTTGCAGATCATCGCCTTCGGCCGCTATGCCCGCACCGTGACGGCTGCCGAGCTGACGGGCCTGGAGGGCGTCTACGAGCAGGGCACCAACCTGCACCACGCGCTCGCGTTGGCGGGCCGTCACCTGCGCCGGCATCCCAGCGCCCAGCCTGTCGTGCTGGTGGTGACGGACGGGGAACCGACCGCTCACCTGGAAGACTACGGCGACGGCACGTCGGTCTTCTTCGATTACCCGCCGAATCCGCGCACGATTTCCTTCACCGTCAAGGGTTTTGACGACATGGCACGGCTCGGAGCGCAGATCACCATCTTCCGGCTGGGCAGTGACCCGGGCCTGGCGCGGTTCCTCGACAAGATCGCCCGCCGGGTCGAAGGGCGGGTGGTGGTTCCCGATCTCGACGGACTGGGCGCGGCCGTGGTGGGCGACTACCTGCGGTCCCGGCGGCGCCGCCGTTAGTGCGCGAGCAGACGCAAAATCGCATAATCGCAAGCGATTTGGTGCGATTTTGTGTCTGCTCGCGCGCAG
>NZ_JBTNSY010000036.1:0-47220 GCF_054515735.1 Mycobacterium sp. ML4 | reverse complement strand
GAAACCCTCACAGGCCAGTCGAACTACTACTGAACAGGTGTAACGGACTTTGCCCAGACCCTGGGGCCGGACCCCGGTACGGGCGCATGGCCGGAGAATTACCCGTGTGTTCTTGCATATCCAACGTAGCGTTGAGCTGCTTACCGAATAATTGCAGCGACTCCGCATCTAGCATTTGGTGATGGGTGCAGTCCACATGGTACTCGGCAATATCACCACCGATGAATGGTTTCCAGCTGTTGAGGAGTGGCAACTCGACAGGTCCTCGTGTTGCCGCGAAGAGAACCATGTTGCCATCAAATACTTCTGGCGTATGTTGCTGAAGCAGTATTTCATTAGTCCTGTGGTTCGCGAGCAGGGCGTTCAACAGCTCTTCGGAAAGGTGTTCAGGACCCATCTCGTCTTCTTGGTGAATCAATATCTCTGGCTGCGGGTCTGTACAAGTTCTGGACTGTCCGCGGCCATCGGGAACGCAGGCTCGCAAGGTGCTTTCGGTGGCATAGGTTTGGACCGCGGCACCATGAATTCTCGCGATATCATCGGCGTCGATCGGGGCGTCCAAAAGTACCAGTCGTCGGACAACGCAACCCCGTCGTTGGAGTTCAATAGCGAGCTGGTGTGCTACCACGCCGCCAAAAGACCAGCCCAGAAGGTGGTACAGCTCGGAAGGATAGCGCTGTTGGATTGTGTCCGCATAGGTTTCGGCCATCTCTCGGATGGATCCCGGCGACCGTTGCCCATTCGTTGAGACTTGTTGAATCCCAAAGATCGGGCAGTTCAAATATCGACCAAGGCCTCGGTACGGCCAAGAGAATCCTCCGGAAGGGTGGACACAAAACAGCGGCGCACCCGAGCCGTGTTTGAGGATCTCAAAGGGGACAACGTCGATCGAATTGTCGGCTGATTCCAGCTGCCGGCTGAGGAGTTTCACTGATGGTGCGTTCATCAAGAGGCGCCAGGTCACACGAATACCCATAGCGTTGTGCACAGCGTCGATTAGGCGGGCGGCCAGCAGCGAATCCCCGCCGACCTCGAAAAACGATTCTTCGACTCCGACACCATCAAGCCCCAATACCTGGGCGAAGATAGCTGCCAGGGCCTCCTCGGTGGGAGTGCTCGGGGCTTGGTAGCAGTTGGGTCGGGCATACTGCGGGCTGGGCAGCGCGCGGGTGTCTAGTTTGCCATTTGCGGTCAGTGGCAGCGTGTCGACCACTACTACCGCGGAGGGGATCATGTAAGGCGGTAGCTGTTGAGCAAGCTTCGCGCGCACGTTGGCTGGGTCCGCTTGTCCAGTCAGATAGCCCACCAGGCGTTTGTCGCCGGGCCTATCCTCTCGGGCGATAACTGCCGCTTGATTGACCCCGTCGATTTGGGCCATTGCTGCACGGATCTCGCCGAGTTCGATACGATGCCCGCAGATTTTGACCTGTTCATCGGCGCGCCCTACATATTGCAGCTGCCCGTCGTTACGCCAATACACCAAGTCTCCGGTGCGATACATTCGTGCCCCGGAATCACCATGTGGACAGGCCACGAACCGCGACGCCGTCAAGCCCGTCCGACGCGGATACCCGATACCCACTCCCGCGCCCGCTATGTACAACTCACCGACGACACCGGCTGGCACCTGTCGCAGCCACGCGTCGAGAACGAGTAACGCTGCACCCGCCACAGGGGACCCAATCGGCGGGGGCCCCGAACCCGGAGTCAGTGGTGCGCTCATGGCGGCACACACGGTAGCCTCGGTCGGCCCGTAGGCGTTGATCAATAGTCGCCCTGGCGCCCACCGGTCTACCAGCTCTGCCGGGCAGGCCTCTCCTGCCAGAACCAACCCGACAGAGTCCATCTTTTCGGGTGACAACGCCGCCACGCCAGAAGGCGTCTGTGTCAAGAGACTGACATTTTCAGCATCGAGCAAAGCGTGCAGCTCAGCTGGCGAATGCAGCACGGTTTCAGGCACCACGACCAGCCGCCCGCCGTATAAAAGCGCTCGCCAAATCTCCCACACTGAGGCATCAAATGCATAAGAGTGGCACTGTGCCCATGCGCCCGCTGGTAGGACGGGGTTTAGGCTTTCCATGAGCTGGGTGACATTGTGGTGGCTAACGGCGACGCCCTTTGGGATACCGGTAGTGCCCGATGTGTAAATGATGTACGCGATGTTGTCCGGAGCCGGCGGTGAAAACTCAGCCGCGAGAAGCTTGCCGATCGCCGCATCATTGACATCGATTAGCAGTAGGTCGTGCCCGTGTAACCGGTTGCGTAGGTCAGCCGTGGTGATGGCGGCCAGCGGCGCAGCATCGTCGATTATGAATTCCAGTCGCGCCGTCGGCAATGCAGGGTCAATCGGTACATAGGTCGCTCCAGTTTTTAGCACTGCCATTATGGCGATAATGGCCTCGGCCGAACGCGGAATGAGCAGCGCCACCCGCTGACCAGGCCCCACCCCGTGGTTTGCCAGCATACGCGCTAACCGGTTGGACGCCTGATCGAGTTCGTGATAGGTCCAAGAGCGCCCACCGCAGACCAGTGCCACAGCCTTCGGATCGCGACGTACTTGTGCGGCAAACAGTTCCGGAATCGACATCGCGACCGCCGGCCGGGTTAGGGCGGCGTGGTTTCCCCAACGGGCCACGCGAGCCAGCTCGTGCTCGTCTAGTAAATGGACCGATGACAATGTCCGCGTGGGGTCATCGGCCATCGCAGATAATGCTCGCATAAACCGCCCCGTCACGTCGGCGGTATCAATGCCTATCTGTGGACTAACGCTGCCGAATGTGCTGCGGTTCAACGCAACATCGAGCGTGAGCTGATCTTCGGTCAATTCCGCTGCGATAGAGACAGGGAAATGCGTCCGGCTTTCCCAATGGCTGAGCCGGACGGTAATCGCCCCGGCCGCCAACTCCTTGCCGATCGCGATGTCGCCTCTGGGGAAATTCTCAAAGGCTAGTACGCTGTCGTACATCTCGCCGATATTGCTGAGCTTGCGCAGCCACCCATGGTTGACGTAAGCGTATTCCTGCAATAAGGCGGTGTCGCGCTGAGCAATGGTGCATTGTTCAACGACAGTCGCATTCGGGTCGAGCCGCATTCTCAGTGGCACAGTATTGACGAACAGGCCGACCATCGAATTGACACCAACTAGCTCGGCGGGGCGGCCGGCCACCGCGATCCCAAAAACTACATCGTCACGACCAGTCAAGGTGGATAGGACAAGCGCCCACGCGACCTGTAGCAATGCATTCACGGTGACCCCGCAGCGACGGGCACTTGCGATGAGGTGACTGGTAGCAGCCTCGTCTAGTCGCTGCTCCATGCACTGGGACTCACCAGCTCCCGAGGTACCTCGACCAGTTGCCAGTGCCGCCGAGAGGATGGTCGGCTCTGACATGTCGGCGAGATAGTTACGCCAGAATCGTTCTCCTGGTCCCGTGTCCCACCGGGTGAACCAGCCGATGTAGTCACGAAACGACCGCGGCGGCGCTGAAAGCACACCGATAGCGCCATTGGCCTGGTACAGGCTGAAGAGTTCTCGAAGGAACACTGCGAGAGACCAGCCATCGATCACGATGTGGTGTGCGGTTATGAGGAAATGCCAACTCGCGTCGGACAATTCGATAAGCAGGAATCGCATCGGCGGACCGATTTCGAGGTTGAATCGACGCCGTTGTTCCTCGGCCTCTAATGCGACCGCCTCGGGTGGTGTGGTGATCACATGCCGCCATTCGAGGTCGACCTGACCGGGCACTACCTGTACAGGATGCGGCACGCCACGGCTTATGAAACGGGCCCGCAGATTCGGATAGCGATACAGGAGCGCTCTAGCGCAGGCCCGCAGCAGTTCGGTATCCAATGGTCCTGACACATCGAGGACGGTGGTGATCGTGTAGGGATCATCCGACGGTGCCTCACTGAGTGTTGCGAGCGCCAACAGTCCCTGTTGGAGTGGACTCAGCGCCAGCACGTCCTCGATGTCGACAGCGTGCCTGGCCTCGGATGCCGTAGGCCGGTCAATACCGGCGAGGATACCCGGTAGTTTGGCCAATTCGGCGGACGGTAATCCTGATGCGCTCATCGGCGCATAGCGTTCCCGATCGACAATGTCGACCGGACTGACATTTGCTACTGCGCCGTTCGCGGTTGGGCGATGCTGATCCGCAAGCTCGCGTCGGTCGACTCGACTCTTATTCTGAGCGCCCAGACGGAGAAGGCTGTCCAATAGGCCCGCATTTCGCAAATCTTCGATGGCGATAGTCCCGAGTATGTGCCGCGCTTCTTCATCCTCGATCAACTTTGACGGCGCTGCATCCTTAGATTTCGAATGGCCGCTGTCGCCAAGTTGCTGACTGATGTGGCCGGCGAGTGCGGTGGGGGTCGGGTGGTCGAATACCAGGGTGGGAGGCAGGGGAATACCTGTTTGGCGGGTCAACGTGTTGCGAAGTTCCAGGGCGGTCAGCGAGTCGATACCCAAGTCGACGAAGGGCCGGCCAGTATCCAGAGCCGCAGGGTCGGGGTGAGCGAGCACCGCCGCGGTGGCTTCGGCAACCAGCGTGGTCAGGGTCGCTAGCCGCTGCTCGGCGGTTTGGGTGGCCAACCGTGCGGTCAGGCTCCTCGTGTTGGCGGTAGCGGCGCGGGGGCGGGTGTGAGCCAGTCCTGACAGGATCGCGGGCAAGGTGTTGCTGCGCGCCTGACGGGCCACTGCCGAAGCGTCCAACGGCGCTGGGATCACGCAGGGCTGCTGGTGGGTAAGGGCCGTATCGAACAGGGTTAGACCGTATTCGGTGCTGATCGGGACGATCCCGCCGCGCATCATCCGCGCGTGATCGGTCGAGCTCAGGTGCGCAGTGATCCCGCTGGGGGTCTCCCATAATCCCCAGGCCAGGCTGGTCACGGGTAGTTGGGCGCGGTGACGCTGGTGAGCCAAAGCATCGAGGAAGGCGTTCGCCGCGGCGTAATTGGCTTGCCCTGCAGATCCCAGGATTCCCGCAGCCGAGGAGAACAGCACGAACGCGTCCAGGTCGGTATCGGCGGTGAGTTCATGTAGATACCACGCACTGTCAGCTTTAGCAGCCAACACGGTTTCCAGTTGTTCGCTAGTCATCGTGCTCACTGCAGCGTCGCATGACACCCCAGCGGTGTGGATGATCCCGCTCAACCGATGCTCTGCCGGGATGGATTTCAACAGCTCGGCAAGTTCGGCGGGATCACTGGTGTCACAAGCAGCGATTTGTACATGGGCGCCTAAGCCGCTCAACCGCTGATGGAGTTCTTCCGCGCCGGGCGCGGCCAAACCGCGTCGAGAGACCAACAACACATGGCGTACCCCATGCGCGCTGATGAGATGCTCAGCGAACATCCCGCCCAGCATCCCGGTACCACCGGTGATCAAGACCGTCCCCTGCGGATCGAACGCTGACGGGGGAATCAGCACGATTTTTCCGGTGTGGCGGGCTTGGCTCATGTCCCGGAAAGCTTGCCGAGCGTACAGCAGACCGTAACTGGTGGTCGGTAGTGGAGCTAAAGCCCTGGAATTGAACAACTCGAGCAACGCTGTCCAGGCGCGTTGTTGTTCTTCGGGGGTGGCGGTGGTCAGGTCGAAGGCCTGATAGGCGACGCCTGGGTGGGAGAGCGCGAGCTGGGTGACTGAGCGGATATCGGTCTTGCCGATCTCAACGAACTGTCCACCCGAGCCCAGCAGATCCAGCGAAGCATCGACGAACTCCCCGGCCAGCGAGTTGAGAACGACATCGACACCCTGCCCACCGCTAGCGTGGTGGAAGGCCTGGGCGAAATCCAGCGTGCGTGACGACGCGATATGGGAGTCGGGGACTCCCAGCCCCTGCAGGATTCGATGTTTTGTGGGGTGAGCGGTGGCAAACACCTGCGCACCCAGGTGGGTGGCGATCTGGATCGCGGCTTGGCCCACTCCACCAGCACCGGCGTGGATCAACACGCGCTGGCCGGCTACGAGCCTCCCGATCTCGACTAAGGCGATGTAGGCGGTCAAGAACGCGACGGGTACTGAGGCGGCCTGCGTGAATGACCAATTCGGCGGGATCGCGATTACCATGCGCGCATCGGTGATCGCGGTAGGGCCAAACGCGTTGTTGGTGAACAACCCCATCACCGCATCACCAGGTCTCCACGCTGTCACCCCGGCGGCGGTCTCAACGATGACCCCGGCGGCTTCGCCGCCCAGACCCTCATCACCGACAGCGCCCAAGGCCACCACCACATCGCGAAAATTCAGCCCCGCTGCCCGCACGGCAACCCGGATCTGCCCCGGGCCCAACGCCGAAGTGGGGCTGGTTTCCGCCAGGGTCAGGTTGGCGAGATCCCCTTTACCCGTGGTGGCCAATTGCCACGAAGAACTCGCTGGTGGGGTGAGGGCTTGGGAGCGGGCTAGGCGGGGGACATGGACGACCCCGGTGCGTAGTGCTAGTTGTGGTTCAACGGCTGAACGTGCGCAGACCAGCGCCAGAAGATTGTCCTGGCTCAGGT
This sequence comes from Mycobacterium sp. ML4, assembly GCF_054515735.1. Classification (NCBI taxonomy): domain Bacteria; kingdom Bacillati; phylum Actinomycetota; class Actinomycetes; order Mycobacteriales; family Mycobacteriaceae; genus Mycobacterium; species Mycobacterium sp. ML4. The sequence continues at coordinate 40,719 of NZ_JBTNSY010000036.1, read as the reverse complement.
CGCTGTTGTCGGTGTCGATCAGGGTAAGGCGGTGCGGGTGCTCGTTCTGGGCGGTATGCAGCAGTGCCCATACCGCGGCATGGGCGAGATCGGGGGCGTGATCATGAGCGGAGATAGTCACGGCGTGACGGGTCATTACCACTAGGCGGGTGTCGGTGTTGTCGGTGCGGGCCAGCCACGACTGCAGCCGGGATAGGGCATGGCGGGTCAGGGTGTGAACGCCGGCTAGCGCATCGCGGTGGTGGTGGGCTTGGGGCAGCACCCAAAGCACTAACCCGGGGACAGCCGCCAGCGCGGCCAGATCGGGGTAGATCGGGTGGCCGCGCAGGCTTGCCGGCAGGTGTTCGGGATCATCGCTGACCACGACCAGCGATATCTCCGCCGCGGACGCGGGCTGGGGCAAAGGTAACCAATCCAGCTGCCACATGCCCTGAGCTGGCCCACTCACCGAGAAGGACTGGGCGAGGTGGTCGGGCAGTTGCCGCACAGTCAGGCTGTCGATAGTGATGACCGGTGCGCCGGCGGGATCACTGGCGTGCAGACCAAACGTGTTGGTTCCGGTCTGGGTCAGCTGAACATACAACTGGGTGGGCGCGCTCGCGAACAACCTGATCCCGGAAAACGCGAACGGCAGCCGCGGCCGGCCAGTATCGGTGTCGCCTGCCGCGGTGCGGGAAAACACCGCGGCCAAGGGGTGTAGAGCAGCATCGAGTAGAGCGGGATGGAGGTTGTAGCCGCTGATTTCAGTGCCGGCGGGCAACGCCACTTCGGCGTAGACCACCTCGGACTGATCAGGGTCATACCCGATACCGCGGACCGCGCGAAATGCACCGGTGTATCCCAGGCCGTGACCAGCCAGCCGCGCATAAAAATTGTCCTGGTCAACGGTTTCTACCTCCCCGATCGCTGGCGGCGGCCCGGACGACACCGGGGATAGCTGATTGCTGAGCGCGCCGCTGGCGTGTAGCACCCATTCCAAGCTTTGGCCACTACCGCCGGTGCGGGCGTGCACACTGAACGCCCGCCGCCCACCGTGTTGGGTGGGCTCGACCACGATCTGCACATCACTGGGCGCCTGATCCGACAACACCAGCGGGGTATGGAAAACCAGCTCATCGATCACCGGACAGTTCGTCAGCTCACCGGTGCGCAGCAACGCCTCGATAAACCCCGCCGCCGGGAACACCACCGCGCCATCGACTTGGTGGCCGGTCAACCAGTCGTGCATAGCCAGCGACAACCTGCCGCTGACCACGATCTGGTCATGTCCGGCCACCTGAGTTAGCGCACCCAACAATGGATGATCAGCCCGATCAAGCCCCGCGGCCCTGACATTGGTCGCTGCGGTGGGGGACAGCCAGTAGCGACGGCGTTCAAACGGGTATGTGGGCAGCTCGACCGTCGCGGCGCCGGGATACAGAGCCGGCCAAGACGGGCTGTGACCGCGGGTGTGCAGCTGAGCCAGCGCAGCAGCAAGCGCATCCAGGTCGGGCCGGTCACGATGCGACGTCGTGATCACCGCCGAACCGGCCCGGTCCGGCATCTGCGCCAACCGTTCGCCAATCGCTGCAGCCAGCACCGGGTGCGGAGACAACTCCACAAACGTGCGCTCACCGGCACCCAACAATGCAGCCACACCATCACCGAAACGCACCGGCTCACGCAGGTGCTGGGTCCAATAGTCCGCACGAGTTAGTTGCTCAGGGGTAGCCACCTGGCCGGTGAGGTTGGACACGATGGCCATCGCGGGCCTGTGGAAGCTCAAACCCGCAGCGATAGCCCCGAATTCGGGCAGGGCGGGATCCATCGCAGCCGAGTGAAAGGCGTGACTTACCCGCAACGCGGTGACGTGACGATGATGCGCTTGGCAGTGCTGGCTGAGCAGGTCGAGCTGTTGGCCAGGCCCGGACACCACCACCGCGGTGGGCCCGTTTACCGCGGCGATTTCCACGCCGGGAAACCGCGCCACCATGGTGAGCACATCGTGCTCGTCGGCCGCGATGGCAAGCATCCCTCCGGGCTCGCAGGCTTGCATTAACCGGCCCCGAGCACTGACTAACAGTGCCGCATCGGCTAGAGAGAACACCCCAGCGATATGGGCGGCAGTCAGTTCCCCGACGGAGTGTCCCATGAGATACTCCGGGACGATCCCGGCCTCGGTGAGCACCGCATACATCGCTATGCCCCAGGCAAACAACGCCGGCTGAGCATAGACGGTCTGATAGACCAGCTCGGCCGAATCAGTACCCGCCGCGGCGAACATCACCTCCTGCAACGCGACGTCGAGATAGGGATCAAAAGCCACACATACCTCATCGAGGGCCCGCGCGAAGCCGCGGTGGTGTTCATAGAGTTGGGCGCCCATGGTGGGGTATTGGGGGCCTTGGCCGGGAAAGACGAACACCGTCGAGCCGGCCGAGCCGGCTAGGTGGTGTGTGAACACGTTGGGGTGGGGGCGATCAGCGCCCAGCGCGGCCAAGGCCTGCAGCAGGTCTTGGCGGGGATTGTCGTTGTGAGCAGGTGCGGTGATCGCGGCTCGGTAGGGGTGATGGGTGCGGGTGGTGGCCAGACTACGGGCCACATCGGTGAGATCCAGGTCAGGATGAGCCAGCAGGTACTGATGCAGTTGGCCGGCCTGGGCCGATAAGGCCTTGGCTGTGCGCGCCGAGATCGGCCACACCCGCAGCAGCGGCGGCTGTGGGATGGGTTTTTCACCGGAAACGAAGGCGTGACACGGTGGTTCCTCGAGAACCACATGGGCGTTGGTGCCGGAAATGCCGAAGCTGGATACCCCCGCGCGGCGCACGCGTTCGGGATCGCGGGGCCACGGTTGCGGCTCCTGCAAGAGCGCAAGTCTGTTTCCTTCCCAGTCGATGTGTTCGCTGGGGCGCTGGGCGTGCAGGGTTTTGGGCAGACGCTCATGCTGGAGGGCCAGCACCATCTTGATCACCCCAAGAATGCCGGCAGCTGCTTGTGCGTGGCCAATGTTTGACTTAACCGAGCCCAGCCACAACGGGCGCTGCGGGCTGCGGGAGGGCCCGAAAACCTCTGCTAACGCGCCGACCTCGATGGGGTCCCCGAGGGGGGTTCCGGTGCCGTGGGCCTCCACCGCGTCCAGGTCGTCGGGCATCAATCCGCTTTGCCGCAGCGCTGTTCGAATGACTCGCTGCTGGCTGAGTCCGTTTGGTGCGGTCATTCCTTGACTTCTGCCGTCCTGGTTGACCGCCGTGCCCCGAATCACCGCCAGCACCCGATCACCGTCACGCTGAGCATCGGCTAGCCGTTTGAGGACGACGATCCCGCAGCCCTCGGCCCAACCCGCGCCGTCGGCACCGGCCGAAAACGGCTTGCAGCGTCCGTCGGGTGCCAGCACCCGAAGGCGGCTGAACTCAACAAAGGCGGCCGGGGTACTCAAGACCTGCACACCACCGGTCAAGGCCAGGTCGCACTCGCGCTGGCGCAACGCCGACGCCCCCAGATGCAGGGCGACCAATGAGGATGAACAGGCAGTATCGACAGTCATTGCCGGACCCTGTAACCCCAACACATACGACACCCGCCCCGACAGCACGCTGCCGGCAAGTCCGGTAAAGCGGTAGCCATCTAATGTCTCCAGCGAATCGGTTCCCATCCCGTAATCGGAGAACATCGAGCCCAAGTACACGCCGGTGATCGACTTGTCCAGGGTCAGCGGATCGACACTCGCACGCTCTAAGGCTTCCCACACCACCTCAAGCACGAGCCGCTGCTGGGGATCCATGGACTGTGCTTCGCGGGGCGTGATGGCGAAGAAGTCAGCGTCAAATGACTCCGCCCCGGTGAGGAAGCCGCCTTCGCGGGCGTAGCTTTTGCCGACAGCGTCGGGATCCGGGTCATAGAGGTTCTCGGCGCGCCAGCGGTCGGGGAACGGACCGATCGCGTCACGTCCGTCATCTAGCAGAGACCAAAAGCCTTCCGGGTCGACCACGCCGCCGGGCGCGCGGCAGGCCATTGCGATGACGGCGATCGGCTCGTACGAGTCGGTGGCCGGCGCTACGACTTCGGCCGCGCGCCGCACACCGCCGCTCAGTTTCGTTGCCAGGTCGCGAACGGTGGGGTGGTTGAAGACGTCGACAGGATCGACATCTCGACCTACCACTCGGCTTAATCGTGAGGCGAGGTCGACGATTCCGAGCGAGCCGACGCCCTGATCGCCCAGCGGTTGGTCAATGTCGACACGCGCAACGGGGATCCTCAGGAGTGCAGCTGTCTGCTCGCGCACGATCCTGATGAGTTCGTCCTGAGAAAGCGCATCGCTCGCCAAAGTCAATGCGCCGGGTGGGGTGAAAGTTGTTCCGCCATCCTCCTGGGCGGATTCTGCCGGCACGACGCCGATGGGTGGTTCGTTGTCGAAGCGTTCTACCAGCAGTGCTTGGCCTTGCAGGGTGCCGTCGAGTAGGCGGGCCCGGCATCGGGCGCGCTGCACCTTGCCGCTGGTCGTCTTGCTCACACTGCCAGGCGGCCCCACTATCACCAGCGAGCAGCCCAACTGGTGGGCCTGCAAGACCGCCGAGTGCACCTTCTCCGCCACGTCGGACAACACTGTGCTCGAGGTGTCGGCGGGTACCTCTATGAGCACTGCGAGCGCTTCGGTGGTTTCTTTGTCGATGACGAAGGCCGCGATCCCTCCGGGCCTGATCGCGGGATGACAATCTCGTACACTGGCTTCGATATCTTGCGGATAGATGTTGCGCCCGGCCACGATGAGCAGGTCCTTGATACGACCGCACACGTACAGCTCACCGTCACGGATAAAGCCCAAATCGCCGGTACGAAGGTAGTCGTGCCCGTTGTCAGCCCCGGCGAGCAAAGCGTGGAAGGTGGCTCGGGTGTTATCGGGGTCGCCCCAGTAGCCGGCCGCCTTGCTTGGCGAGTCCACCCAGATTTCCCCGATGTGACCGTCAGGCAGCTGCGCACACAACTCGGGGTCCACGATGCGCACATCGACGTCATCGGTCGGCTGCCCGCAGCCCATCAGTATCTGGGTGTCAGGGCCTTCGGCCGCAACGGCCAGCCGCAGCGTCTCCAGCTTGGAACGGTTGACCCGCAGGCTTGAACGCCCAGAGACCGTCACCCCTACGGTGTGTTCGGCAAGCCCGTAGGCAGGACAGAACGCTTCGGGGCGCAACCCGCACCCAGCGAACGCCTGCACGAAGCGTCGGGTGGTGTCCTCGCGCACCGGCTCTGCAGCGCTCATCACCACCTGCAGCGAACTCAAATCCCAGCGTGCTCGCTGCGCCGCGGTAGTTCTGCGGACCGCCAGTTCGTAAGCGAAGTTTGGGGCGGCGGTATGGGTGGCGCGCACTCGGTCGATCACGTCAAACCACAGCGACGGCTGCTGAATGAAGGAAAGAGGCGACATCATGGTTAGCTCGCCGTTGCCGGCTAACGCGCTCAGGATGGCGCTGATGAGACCGAAGTCGTGATAGGGCGGCACCCAGCAGACCGCCCTACTGCCCAGATTCAGATTCAGATGCCGCCGGTTGAAATCGAGTTGGTGCGCCAGGTTGCCGTGGGTGATGATGACGCCTTTGGGGTCCGAGGTGGAGCCCGATGTGTATTGCAACAGGGCTGGCGTATCGGCGTTTGGCGCCCAGTCGCCAGCCGCTGCAGACCAGGATCCCAGCGAACGTTTACGGCGGCCACTGAGTCCGCGCGGGACAACTTCCCAGCGAAGGTCTTTCGGCCAGTCGACCGTGTATGTGCCGACCAGCGACTTCGCGGCGCCCAGCCACCGCGCCCGCGCATAGCTGCGACTGGTGAGGACGGCCTTGGCGCCGCAGTCATCAACCACGCGTAGGAAGCCTTCGATGGACTTATGCGGGCTGATCGGATCGGGCGGATAAACAGGCACGGGAATTGCCCCGGCGGCCATGCATCCCATCAGCGCGCGGACAAAGTCCAGGCCGGGCGGATACACCAGGAGCACACGGTCACCGGGTGCCGAAACGCTCCGCTGCCGCAGAAAGTCGGCCACCTCGCCCATCCCGGCCACCGCATCCGCGCGGCTCATCGATTCGGTCACCCGGCCGCGTTCATTGACAAAGGCGATAGCAAGTCGCTCAGGTTTTTGCACCCCGAGCCCGCGAATTCGCTCTAACAGCAGAGACATGCCTACCCACTATCTATGTTCAAGCACATATCAGTACCCACCCGGTACTTCACGACACCTTCGCCTGCTTGGAGCTACACCACCCTCGGACAGATGGCTGATTTACGGGATGAAATTTCTTCCCACTATTGGGGGAGTGCAACGCAACCGTTGGTCCGATCATCAGGTCCCAACAGTCTCGCTGTAAGTGCCGAAAAACACTCTTGCAGTTAGTCTTTCAGTTCAACGGAGCGACAGAACTGGCAACCGGCATCATTCTGCAGCCGGCTGCCGCTGAACCCGCGGAGCCGCCCAGGACTCGTTGTGCGCGCCTATAATTTCGATTTGTCCAAACCCGCGATGGCAACCTGCACTAGAGCTGAAATGGAAATGCGCGGTGCGGGTCGATTCTGGGATAGCGTCCCCAGAATTTGTGGCGTGTGAATGGAGCACTTTCTGGTGTTGCCCCCCACCGTCAGCCATTTCGGCGCTACGGCTACGGCTTGCTTGGAGGTTACGTGCACTTGGCTTTGATGCGCCCGGAAAGGAGTCGTACGCGCCGTGGACCTCGCGTGCAGGACGGCGACACCGTGGTGTCGGCGACGCCGTCGAGGACGTCTCAGCACACCCCCACGGAAGGCCGCATCGTCGGAAGCCAGCATCCGCAGTCGGGATCGCTACTGCGCTCACGGATAGCCCGATGAATGCGGTTGCTACCCGCGCATCGTTGGCGCGACGCGCGCGCCGGCCGGTGCTTACCTCGCTGGCCGCCGGCGGGGTGTACGGCGGCTGGGCCGGATTCGTCCACCATTCACTCGGTGCCCGGGTGATGCTGCATGCGGGCCTCACTCAAGCAGTGCTGAGCGTGGCCACCACTCTGGTGCTGACACTGGTGCTTGAGCGTCTGTTCCGCTGGGCGTCAAACCCGCTGCGCGGCTTCTGGTTTGCTCCCGTGTCAACGACGGCATTAGCGACGATGTGGCTGGTGGTGGGGAATGCCCTGGCAGGAACCCCGCACATCGCGCTCGCCATCGCACCATCCGTCATCGTCGGGGCCGCGGGCAGCTTCGTCTACGCCTACATCCTGCTCAGCCAAACCCGGAAGAAACGATGACCCGGTCCGAGGTTGCCGGCGCGAGCGCCTCTCTCCCAAGCCTGATGTTTCGCACACGAAAGGCGACCAATGGCAGCTGAAGCGACCATCGATCCCGTACGGCTGCCGCCGCTCGTGCCGATTCCTGGACCGATTGTGGCGACCGCGTTTCTGACCGCTCGCAAGGCCGCGGTCAAGGCTCTCGGTCGCCGCTACGGCAGCGCCTTTACTGTGCGGTTGCCGATCGTCGGTCATGTAGTCGTGTTCGGTGACCCGGCATTGATCAAAGACGTGTTGAGTGCGAAGGACGACCTGATGAGGCCGGCGTCCCACCTCGGCTCGGTGTTCGGTCCGGGCTCGACGGTCAGCCTGCACGGCGCTGAGCTCCGCCAGCGCCGCCGGCTGTTGTTGCCGCTCTTTCATGGCAGCCGGATGGGCGGCTACGAGGCCGTCGTCGAGCAGGAGGTGCTGCGCGAGACGGCGAGCTGGGTCCAGGGGCGTGAGTTCGCCACGTTGCCGTCGATGTTGAGTATCACGCTCAACACGATTCTGCGTGCGCTCTTCGGCGCTGAGGGCGCCGATGTCGAGGAACTGCGCCGCACTCTACCTGCGATGGTGGCCTTGGGCTCGTGGCTGGCGGTACTGCCGCAGTGGGCGCGCCGGGATTTTGGGCGGCTGAGTCCCGGGGCGCGGTTCGCCCGTCAGCGCCGCCATTACGACGACATCATCACTCGGTTGATCGCCCATGCGCGTCGCGACCCTGATTTCGCTCAACGCAGCGATGTGTTGTCGCTACTTCTGGCGGCCCGTTACGAAGACGGCCAGCCGATCAGTGACTTGCACATCGCTGACGAGCTGTTGACCCTGCTGGTCGCCGGCCACGAGACCATCAGCGCCACCCTGGCATGGGCCGTTGAGCGGATACGCCGTCATCCGCAGCTGCTACGCCGACTGACCGTCGAGGCCGACAGTGACGCATCGCCGCTGCTGCAGGCCACAGTGTGGGAGGTGCAACGAACCCGGCCAGTGATCCAGGGGCTCCTGCGGGTCACTCGGTCCCGGATACGCCTGGGGGAGTGGGTGATTCCGGAGGGGTGTTTGGTGGCGGTGAGTATGGTGCTGACCCACAGCGCCGAGGATAACTTTGCCCACGCCGATGTCTTCGACCCGGACCGGTTCGTGGGCGATCCGCCCGACACCTCGCTATGGGTGCCGTTCGGCTCGGGCATACACCGTTGCGTGGGCGCGGCGTTCGCCAACATGCAGATGGTTACAGTACTGCGAACGTTGTTGCGCCACTTCGAGTTCACCACCACCAATGCTGCGGGGGAGTTGACCCGTTCGCGCGGCGTGACTAGCGCACCATGGAGCGGCGGGCGCGTAGCTGTATACCGCCGCAACGTCCGGACCACCGGTGGCGCCAACGCGATATTCGTGTGAGCCCTTGGGTTCGCTGACCTGAGGGTCTGGGCGCAACGCTGCTTACGTTTCGGCCTGATTCAAGGCGCTGCGCATGTCAGGGTATTGCGTAGGAGCCGCCTTCGTTAACCTGAAGATGCACGTCGTGCTGCCATACACTCAGGCTCACTGGGTAGCGCCGGCCCGTCGGGGCAGCCTCCAACCCGGCCGCACGTAGTGGCAGGTGTATCCGTTGGGGTAGCGCAGCAGGTAGTCCTGGTGCTCGGGTTCGGCCTCCCAGAAGTCCCCCGCCGGGCTGACCTCCGTAACCACCCTGCCCGGCCACAGGCCGGACGCCTCGACGTCGGCGATGGTGTCCAGCGCGACCCGCTTCTGCTCGTCGTCGAGGTAGAAGATGGCTGAGCGGTAACTCATGCCGCGGTCGTTGCCCTGCCGGTTCTTGGTGGTCGGGTCGTGGATCTGGAAGAAGAACTCCAGCAGGGTGCGGTAGTCGGTAACCGAGGGGTCGAACACGATCTCCACCGCCTCGGCATGCGTGCCGTGATTGCGGTACGTGGCGTTGGGTACGTCGCCACCGCTGTAGCCGACCCGCGTGGAGATCACGCCGGGTTGCTTGCGGATCAGGTCCTGCATGCCCCAGAAGCAACCGCCGGCGAGGATCGCCTTCTGTGTGTTCGTCATTGCTGTCCTCCTAACCGGCCCGGGGCCGGTGACGCCCCCAGGCTACACTCCGCCGGTGAGGTCTAACGGCTCGTGAGCGGCCCGGAATTCCCCAAAAGTGAACTGGCGGCGGCCTTCGCGCAGTTCGAACGGACCGTCGCCTGGGCAGCCGAAACGCACGACTGGGACGCCTGGGTGCAGCACTACACACCCGACGTCGAGTACGTCGAGCACGCGGCGGGCGCCATGCACGGGCGCGACGAGGTTCGCACCTGGATCGAACGGACGATGACCACCTTCCCGGGCAGCCACATGGTGGAGTTTCCGTCGTTGTGGTCGGTCATCGACGAGCCCACCGGGCGGATCATCATGGAACTCGACAACCCGATGCGCGACCCGGGCGACGGCAGCGTGATCAGCGCGACGAACATCTCGATCATCACCTACGCCGGCGACGGCCTGTGGCGCCGCCAGGAAGACATCTACAACCCGCTGCGCTTCGTGCAGGCTGCGCTGAAATGGTGTCGTAGGGCGCAGGAACTCGGCACCCTGGATGACGACGCCGCCGCCTTCATGAAGCAGTACGGGGTCGCGCAGTGAGCGGTAAGCCCAAGCTGGTCATGGGCGCCAACGGTTTTCTGGGTTCGCACGTGACCCGGTTGCTGGTCGAGGACGGCCATGACGTCCGCGTGATGGTGCGGCCAACCGCCAACACCCGCGCGATCGACGATCTCGAGGTCACGAGGTTTCACGGCGACATCTTCGACGCCGCCACGGTGCGCGAAGCCATGGACGGTTGCGACGACGTCTACTACTGCGTAGTGGACACCCGCGCCTGGCTGCGCGACCCGGCGCCGCTGTTCCGCACCAACGTCGAGGGCCTGCGCAATGTGCTCGAGGTGGCCAAAGACCTTGAGCTGCACCGCTTCGTCTTCACCAGCACCTACGCATCGGTGAATCGCAGGCACGGGCACGTCGCCACCGAAGCCGACCGGATCGGCTCCCGCAAGGTCACTCCCTACGTCCGGTCGCGCGTTCAGGCCGAGGACCTGGTGATGCGCTACGTCGCCGACTACGGACTACCGGCTGTAGCGATGTGCGTGTCCACCACATACGGCAGCGGGGATTGGGGGCGCACGCCGCACGGCGCGTTCATCGCGGGTGTTGTCTTCGGCAAGCTGCCGTTCCTGATGAGCGGCATCCAGCTGGAGGTGGTGGGGGTTGACGACGCCGCCCGGGCCATGATTCTGGCCGCCGAGCGGGGCCGCAACGGCGCGAAGTATCTGATCTCCGAGCGCATGATCGCCCTGACCGACGTCGTGCGCATCGCGGCCGACGAGGCCGGGGTCCGGCCACCGCAGCGGTCGATCCCGGTGCCGGTGCTCTATGCCCTGGGCGCGCTGGGCAGCTTCCGGGCCCGGCTCACCGGCAAGGACGCCGAACTCAGCCTCGACTCGGTGCGGATGATGCGGGCCGAAGCCCCGGTCGACCACACCAAGGCGGTTCGCGAGTTGGGCTGGAAACCCCGACCGGTGGAGGAATCTATCCGCGAGGCGGCCCGATTCTGGGCCGGCATGCGCAAGGCCGGCAAGAAGAGTAGCGAGACCGCCGCACCGGAATAAGCTCGCGGCAATGGAACGTATCCGCGTTGACCTCAACGGGCCGCCCCAGACGATGCTGGCGACGCTGTACGCGAAGGCGCTCGACGCCGACTCGCCGAAGTCGATCCTGCGCGACGAGTACGCGAAGGCGGCCGTGGCGCGCATCGACTACGACTGGGCCGCAACGACTATCACGGCACGGCGGGCCCCGTCGATAGCGGTGCGCAGCGCTCATTTCGACAACTGGGCGCGTCAGTTCCTGGCGGCCAACCCCGAAGCGACGGTGCTGCACGTCGGGTGTGGCCTGGATGCCAGGGTCCATCGACTCGATCCCGGCCCGGGCGTGCGATGGTACGACATCGACTATCCGGCGGTGATCGAGCTGTACGAGCGGCTCTACCCCCCACGCGAGCACTGCCGGACGGTCGCGGCGTCGGTGACCGACCCGCAGTGGCTGGCCGAGATACCGGCCGACCGTCCCACGCTGTTTCTGGGTGAGGGTTTGACGATGTACCTCACCAAGGACGACGGGCTGGCCCTGCTGCGCCGGGTGGTCGACCGATTCCCTTGCGGTGAACTGCAATTCGACGCCTTCAACACCTTCGGGATCCGCACCCAGGTGATCAACTCGGTGGTCCGCCGCTCCGGTTCGACGCTGTACTGGGGAATTGACGGACCGGCCGACATCCTGGACGCGGTTCCGGGCGTGCGGCTGGTGGCATGGGAATCGGTGTTCGGCAGCGACACCTTTGATTTAGTCCCGCCAATCGTCCGGTGGATTGGCCGGTTGATGGCGCGGGTGCCGGTGTTGCGGACGATGGCGCAGTATCACCGTTATGCCTACTGACGGGAATGCCGCCGCGCCGGTGGCGTTGCACTTGACATGAGCCATCCCGAAATCAAGGAACCCAACGCGGGTCACCCAATCACAATCGAGCCGACGGCCGGCCGGGTCCAGGTCCGCGTCAACGGAGAACTGGTCGCGGACACCACCGCCGCCTTGGGGCTGCAGGAGGCCACTTTGCCTCTGGTGCAATACATTCCGTTGGCCGACGTGGCGCAAGAACGGCTCACGCGGACCAACACCAGCAGCTATTGCCCGTTCAAGGGCGAAGCCAGCTACTACAGCGTGACGACCTCGTCCGGTGACACGGTCAAGGACGCGATCTGGACCTACGAACAGCCCTACCCCGCGGTCGCGGCGATCGCCGGGCACGTCGCGTTCTACCCGAACAAAGCAGAGATCACGGTCAGTTAGGGAAATACCCGCGCCAGCGCTTGGGTGTCGGTGTACTCGCGAAGCGACACGATCATCCCGTCGCGGGTGTCGAATATGCAGACGAAGGGGCTGTCGTACTCGGTGCCGTCGGCGGTGGCGCCGTAAACCTGCCCCTCGACCACCACCGTTTCGCCCTCGTTGACGCAGCGGCGCAGATCGATGTTGATCTCGAAGACCTGTTTGCGCCGCTCGATGACGCGTCGCATGGTCTCCTTGTTCCACTCTTCGCGCGTGATGATGGTCCAGTAGGTGAAGTCATCGCTGAGCAGTTGAAAGCCCTCGTCAAGGTCTCCGCCCTCGCACATGCTCTGCAGGAACATCCACGCCAATTCGGCCTGCGGGTCATCAAAAGGCGTCATCATGGCGTCATCACAGGCCCATCCTGTCCCGCGGGACAGTTGACGGTCAATTGACGCGGCCGTCGGTCGGTGGGCTGCGGTAGGAAGAATCATCGAGGTGGAGATCGCACGAGACGTCACATTTCCCGGAGCCGGCGGCTTCGGACATACGTTGGCGCCGTTGCGGAGGGGCCGCGGTGACCCGTGTTTCCGGGCACCCGGCGACGGCACCATCTGGCGGACCAGCCTGCTGCCCAGCGGTCCGGTCACGGCACGGATCAGCCGCGTGGGTCGCGACACCGCCCGCTGCCAGGCTTGGGGAGCCGGTGCGGCGGAGTTCGTCGAGCTGTTTCCGGCGATGCTGGGCGCCGATGACGACGCGTCGGGTTTCCAGCCGCAGGAGCCGACGGTGGCGGCCGCCCACCGCAAGGTGCCCAACCTGCGTCTGGGCCGCACCGGCCAGCTGCTGGAAGCGTTGATCCCGGCGGTGATCGAGCAGCGGGTGCCGGGCGCCGACGCGTTCCGGTCCTGGCGGGTGCTGGTCACCAAGTACGGCACGCCGGCGCCGGGGCCGGCGCCCGACGGCATGCGGGTGCTGCCGTCGGCACAGGCGTGGCGGCACATCCCCTCGTGGGAGTTCCACCGCGCCAACGTCGATCCCGGGCGGGCGCAGACGGTGGTGGTTTGCGCGCGACGTGCTTCGTCGCTGGAGCGACTGGCGTCGCTGCCGCCGGCTCAGGCGCGAGAGGCGTTGATGTCACTGCCCGGTGTCGGTGTGTGGACCGCGGCTGAGACCGCGCAACGCGCACTCGGTGATGCCGATGCCCTTTCGGTTGGCGACTACCACGTCCCCAAAATGATCGGCTGGACGTTGATCGGCCGGCCGGTCGACGACGCCGGGATGCTCGAGTTGCTCGAGCCGATGCGGCCGCACCGGCACCGGGTAGTCCGGGTCCTGGAAGCCAGCGGCCTGGCCTATGAACCGCGCCGAGGTCCCCGCCTGCCGGTGCAGCAGATCCATTCGCTCTGAGGATTAGCGAATGCCCGTACGGGTACCCGCAGAATGGACACCAAACGAACTCCAAGGGGAAACCGATGACGCAGTTCACAATTCCGGGGCTCACCGACAAGCACGGGGCGCGGCTCGCTGAAATACTGCAACGGCAGCTCAGCACTTACAACGATTTGCACTTGACGCTCAAGCACATTCACTGGAATGTCGTGGGCCCCAACTTCATCGGCGTGCACGAGATGATCGACCCCCAGGTCGAGGCCGTCCGGGGCTTTGCCGATGATGTGGCCGAGCGCATCGCGGCGCTGGGTGCCTCGCCCAAGGGCACGCCCAACGCGATCATCAATGACCGGGATTGGGATGATTACTCGGTTGGCCGCGACACGGTCCAGGCTCACCTGGCCGCGCTGGACCTCGTCTACACCGGTGTGATCGAGGACATTCGCAAGGCGATTGACGAGACCGACGAACTCGACCAGGTCACTCAGGACATGTTGATCGGTCAGGCCGGACAACTGGAGAAATTCCAGTGGTTCGTCCGGGCGCATTTGGAGAGCGCCGGCGGGAAGCTGGACCACGAGGGTGCTACGTCCGAGAAGGGTGCCGCGGACGCCGCGCGATAGCGGCAGCAGGTGCAGACGCGCCGAACCTGATCTGACGGCGAAAAATCGCGAAATCTTCGCCCTGACGTTCGGCAAAAGTCAGTTTTCGGCCAACCCGCCAGGCGCCCGATCGGCGCGCTCGGCTTCGGCCGACGCTCGGTCCAGGCGCTGCGCCTCGTAGATGGTCACGTTGGTGCGCGACATCAGCAGTGACGCGATGCCGACGGCCAGAATCGCTCCTGGTACTACGGAGAACGAGCCTGTCATCTCGGCGACCATGATCATGATCGCCAGTGGGGCACGGGCGACGCTGCCGAAGCACGCCATCATCCCGACCACCACGAAGATCCCCGGTTGCTCGGGCACCCCGGGCAGCCCGGCCAAGTCGCCGAGCCGCCACACGGCCGCGCCGACGAAGGCGCCGATCACGATCCCCGGTCCGAACAGGCCGCCCGATCCGCCGGAGCCGATGGACAAGCAGGTGGCGATGATCTTCGCGACGGGGAGCACAACGATGATCCACAGCGGGATGGCCAGCAGCGAGTCGCGAGCTGCGGCCAGTTGTGCCCACCCATAGCCGCTGCTCAGAATTTGCGGGATCACTAGCCCGAGCAATCCGACCAGCAACCCGCCCGCCGCGGGCTTGAGAATGGGCCCGCCGGGCAACCGGTGCACGAGCACCACCGTGCTGTGAAAGGCGCGCGCATACAGGTACCCGGTGCCGGCCGCGGCCAGTCCGATCACCACGAACCACAGCAGCGGCCAGGCGCGCTCGAACCGGTACTCGGCGTCGATGAACCCGAACAGCGGGTCGAAACCGAGAAAGGATCCGAGCACCGCGTATGCGGTACCCGACGTGATGAAGCCGGGCAGCAGGCAGCGGTAGTCGAAGTCGTCGCGGTAGGGGATGGAGGCCGCCAGCACCGCCCCGCCCAACGGAGCGGCGAAGATGGCCCCGATGCCCGCCCCGATTCCGAGCGCTACCGCGATCCGGCCGTCTTCATCGGACAGGCCCAGTCGCCGGGTCAGCAATGAGGAGAAGCCGGCCGAGATCTGAGCCGTCGGACCTTCTCGCCCCGCCGAGCCGCCGGAACCGATGGTCAACGCACTGGCCACCAGCTTCACGAAGACAGCCCGCGCCCGGATGGCGCGGGGATCGGTGTGCACCGCCTCGATGGCCTCGTCGGTGCCGTGGCCGGTCGCCTCCGGCGCGAACCTGGCCACGACGAACGCCGAGAGCAACGCCCCGCCCGTTGTCACCAGCGGAATGGCCCACGCCCGGACGAATCCCGCAGAGCCGCGGCTGCCTCCCTCGCCCTGCGGAGTGGGGACGTGATAACCCGCCAGGTAACCGAGCAGAAACTCGCCGGTGTACTTCAGGGCCAGGTAGAAAACGACGGCGCCGAACCCGGAGATGACACCGATGGTCGTACCCAGCAGGAACCACTTGCGCAGGTAGCCAGCGTTCCTGATGGAGGCACCGAACCGGCCACCGGCGGACTCGGGCGGCGCCTCCTGCGGCTCCTCCTCCGGCATGTTCGGGAGGGTAACAGCTTCTCGCGCGGGAATAAGCGGACTGTAGTCCGGTTATACCGTTAACTCGATTTGAGGAGGCGCAGATGCCCGCTATCACCGCAGACACCCTTAGGTTGCCGAGAGTCGGTTCCGCTTTGCCCGCAGACACCGAACGACCCGTCCGATCGGTCACCACCGGCCCCCGGGGCTACGAAGGGCTGGGTTTCCCGGTGGTCCGTGCCTTCGCGGGGGTCAGCACCGCCGCTCTGGACCCGTTCATTCACATGGATCAGATGGGCGAGGTCGAATACGCACCGGGTGAGCCGCGCGGTACCGACTGGCATCCGCACCGCGGCTTCGAAACCGTCACGTACATGATCGACGGAAAATTCGCTCATCAGGACTCGCACGGTGGCGGAGGCCTGATCGGCGACGGGGCGACACAGTGGATGACGGCCGGATCGGGAATCCTGCACATCGAGACCCCACCCGCTGAGATGGTCACCAGCGGCGGCCTCTTCCACGGTGTCCAGTTGTGGGTGAACCTGCCAAAACGTGACAAGTTCGCCGCACCTCGGTACCAGGCCATCGACGGCACCGACGTGACGCTGCTGTCATCCGGCGACGGCGGAGCGCTGATCCGCCTGATCGCGGGCGACATCGGCGGGCACCGCGGACCCGGAGCCACTCACACGCCGATCACAATGGCCCACGCGACTATCGAACCTGGTGCGCGCCTCAACATCCCGTGGAGCCCCGACTTCAATGCCCTGGTATACGCACTGTCCGGGCAGGGCACGGTCGGCCCGGTCGGCCACCCCGTCAGGCAGGGCCAGCTCGCGGTCCTGGGACCGGGAGACCGGATCACGGTGGCTGCAGACCCGGATAGGACGCCGGCGCTGGACGTGTTGCTCTTGGGTGGGCGACCGATCCGGGAGCCGGTGTTCCACTACGGACCGTTCGTGATGAACACCCGTGCCGAGGTCATCGAGGCGTTGGAGGACTACCAAGCTGGCAAGTTCCGTAGCATCCCGCCGAACGCTCTGATGCCGCACCATGGCGGTGGCACACTCTAGGGATGCCTCAACTGGCTAGTCGGGGGCCCGGGCGCCCTCCTGCGGCTAAAGCCGATGACACACGAAAGCGGATTGTGCGCGCCGCGCGTCAGGTCTTCAGCGAGCGTGGATATGACGGGGCGACGTTCCAGGCGATCGCGGTCCGTGCCGATCTGACCCGGCCGGCGATCAATCATTACTTCGCCAGCAAGCGGGTGCTCTACACCGAAGTGGCAGACCGGACCAACGATCTCGTCGTCACTGCCGGGATCGAACGCGCTCGCTGCGAGGCGACCCTCGCCGGACGGCTCGCCGCCTTCATCGCAGTGGCAATGGAAGCGGACGCCCACAATCCGGGTACAGCGGCCTTCTTGGCCACCGCCGTGCTGGAGTCCCAGCGTCATCCCGAATTGCAGCGGGAAGACAACGACGCGGTGCCGACCACCCGGGAATTCCTGGTGTCGTCGGTCAACGAAGCCATCGCAAGCGGCGAACTGGCTCCGGATACCAACGCGGGCGCCCTGGCTGAGGCGTTGCTGATGATTCTTTGCGGCGTGGGGTTCTATTCCGGTTTTGTGGGAAGTTACCCGGAAGTGGAAAACATCCTCGGAACCCTGCGGCAGTTGATCGCGGGCAGCCTGTGGAGGACACAGGTCTGAGCGGCGGTGACCTGATGCACAAAGCGTATAGGTTGCCTAACTTATTAGGTAGCATGGCCGGGACATGGCTGATCTCGATTCGCCCTCGCTACGGACGGCCGGCGCCGGCTGGCATATGTGTGTGCCGTGGAGACCGCCGGGCCCTATCACGGGCCGACCGGTACCGCACGACCTGATTGAGAAAGCTGTTACCAGCAGACTTATCCGAGGAGTACGCGAATGAGCACACTGCGAAGCCACGACGACAGTTGGGACATCAGAACCAGCGTCGGTGCCACGGCGGTGATGGTCGCCGCGGCCCGGGCCGTGGAAACCGAACAGCCTGACGCGATGATTCGCGACCCGTACGCCAAGTTGCTCGTGACCAACGCCAATGCGGGCGTGTTGTGGGAGGCGATGCTCGACCCGGCCGTCGCGGCGAAGGTCGAGACGCTGGACGCCGAAGCCGCCGCGATGGTCCGGCACATGCGCGGTTACCAGGCCGTCCGCACGAACTTCTTCGACAACTTCTTCGCCGATGCCGTCGCAGCGGGCATCCGGCAGGTGGTCATACTGGCGTCGGGTCTGGACTCGCGTGCCTACCGGCTGGACTGGCCGGCCGGCACCACTGTTTTCGAAATCGACCAGCCGCAGGTGCTGGAGTACAAGTCCACGACCCTGGCCGACAACGGTGTGACGCCGTCGGCCGACCGCCGCGCGGTGGCCGTCGATCTTCGGCAGGACTGGCCGGCCGCGTTGCGCGAGGCCGGGTTCGACACCGGTGCCCGGACGGCGTGGCTGGCCGAGGGCCTGCTGATGTATCTGCCCGCCGAGGCTCAGGACAGGTTGTTCGCCTTGATCGGTGAACTGAGTCCCGCGGGTAGCCGGGTCGCCGCCGAAACCGCGGCCTCGCACGCGGATGAGCGGCGCGAGCAGATGCGGGCGCGGTTCAAGAAGATCGCCGAGGAGATCGGTCTCGAGGAGACGATTGACGTCGGCGAGCTGATGTACCGCGACGAACATCGCGCGCCGGTCGCCGACTGGCTCAACGACCACGGCTGGCGGGCAACCGCCGTCGGTTCGGCAGCCGAGATGCAGCGACGGGGGCGCTGGGTCGCCGAGGTCCCGATGGCCGATGACAAAGACGCCTTCTCCGAGTTCGTGACGGCGGAGCGACTGTAGTGCCGCGCACCGCGGACGATTCCTGGGACATTGCGACAAGCGTCGGTGCCACCGCGGTGATGGTTGCGCTGGCCCGAGCCGCCGAGACCGCGAGCGACGCCCCGCTGATCAGGGACGAGTTCGCAGAGCTTCTGGTCTCGACGCCGGAGCTGGCAGGCGTTCGCGAGCAGGTCGCCGCATGGTGGACACCGGAGCCGGACAACGGACCGGAGGGGGACGGCGCCTACACCGTGGACTCCCAGCAGATGATCGATTACCAGGCCGTCCGCACGCATTTCTTTGACGCGTACTTCGCCGATGCCGCCGCATCCGGTATCCGCCAGGTGGTGATTCTGGCGGCCGGGCTGGATTCCCGGGCCTACCGGCTGGATTGGCCGGCAGGTGCCGCGGTCTACGAGATCGACCTGCCGAAGGTGCTGGACTACAAGGCGCAGACGCTGGCCGGCCACGGCGCAACCCCCCGCGCCGAGCGTCGGGCGGTGGCCGTCGACCTGCGCCACGACTGGCCGCAAGCGCTGCGCGATGCCGGGTTCGACGCCGACGGCCCGACGGCTTGGCTGGCCGAGGGGCTATTGCCGTTCCTGCCTGCCGAGGCGCAGGAGTCCATGTTCGCCTCGGTCGACGCGCTGAGCGGGCCGGGCAGCCGGGTCGCCGTGGAGATCTTCGGCGTCGACGCGCGGCGGCGTCAGGAGGCCCAGGAGCGGTGGGCGCAGTTGCGGGCCAGGCGTGCAGCGCGCGGTGAAGACGTCTCTTTCGATCCGTTCGATCTGTGGTTCGACGACCAGGGCCGACCGGATCCGGCCGACTGGTTCGCCGCACACGGTTGGGCCACCGAATCGGTCAGCGCCCGCGCGGAGGCGATCCGGTTGGGCCGGCCGCCTCAGGCTGACGAGGGGCCGTTCCAGAACGGCTTCGTGGTCGCAAACAAGTCCTGACCGGATCTTTCCGGTTGCCGTCCTATTGCAGTCAGGGCCGGATGACTAGGATCGCGGTTATCACCGATGAGCGACCGCGCGCGTCCGGCTGCGGGCACCTCGGGGAAGGAAGGACAACGATGACCACCGATTCCCTGCCGAAGTCCGCAACCACGCCCGCCAATGGGCATGCGGCCACTCAACCGAGCGTCGCCGATACCGTGGCCCGACTCCGTAAGACCTTCGCCACCGGCCGCACCCGCAGTTATGAGTGGCGCAAACAGCAGCTGCAGCAGTTGCAGAAGCTGACCGAGGAGAACGAACCCGCTATCGCCGCTGCCCTGGCTGAGGACCTGGACCGCAATCAGGTCGAGGCATTCATCGCCGACATCGCCACCACCGCGGGTGAGGCCAAGTACGCGGCCAAGAAGCTCAAGAAGTGGATGCGCCGCAAGTACCTGCTGCTGGAGGCGCCCCAGCTGCCGGGCCGGGGCTGGGTGGAGTACGAGCCGTACGGCACCGTGCTGATCATCGGCGCATGGAACTACCCGTTCTATCTGACACTGGGCCCCGCCGTCGGAGCGCTGGCCGCC
Source organism: Mycobacterium sp. ML4 (assembly GCF_054515735.1). Taxonomy (NCBI): domain Bacteria; kingdom Bacillati; phylum Actinomycetota; class Actinomycetes; order Mycobacteriales; family Mycobacteriaceae; genus Mycobacterium; species Mycobacterium sp. ML4. The sequence goes on along the minus strand of NZ_JBTNSY010000036.1, from coordinate 20,688 downwards.
GGTAACGCGGTCATCCTCAAGCCCTCCGAACTGGCACCCGCCTCGTCGCATCTGATGGCAGAGCTGGTGCCCAAGTACCTGGACAACGACGCGGTTGCGGTGGTCGAGGGCGACGGCATGGTGAGTCAGGAGCTGATCGCGCAGGGACTTGACCGGGTGATGTTCACCGGCGGCACCGAGATCGGCCGCAAGGTCTACCAGGGCGCCGCACCCCATCTGACCCCGGTCACGCTGGAACTGGGTGGCAAGAGTCCGGTGGTGGTGGCCGCCGATGGTGACGTAGAGGTCGCAGCCAAGCGGATCGCCTGGCTAAAGATCCTCAACGCGGGCCAGACCTGCGTCGCACCCGACTACGTGCTGGCAGACGCGTCGATCCGCGACGAATTGGTGGAGAAGATCGGCGCCGCGATCACCAAGTTTCGCTCCAAGGACAACCCGACCGGGATGCGCATCGTCAACGAGCGGCAGTTCAACCGGCTCAGTGGCTACCTCTCGGAGGCGGAATCCGACGGCACCTCGAAGGTCGCCGTCGGCGGCAAGTGCGACCCGTCCAGTCTGCGCATCCAGCCCACCGTGGTCGTCGACCCGGCTCAGGACGGGCCGTTGATGCAGAACGAGATCTTCGGGCCGATCCTGCCGGTGCTCACCGTCAAGAACCTGGACGAGGCGATCGCCTTCATCAACGCCCGGCCCAAGCCGCTGTCGGCGTACCTGTTCACCAAGTCGAAGGCGACCCGCGAACGCTTCATCAAAGAGGTGCCGGCCGGCGGCATGCTGATCAATCACCTCGCCTTCCAGGTGTCGACGGCCAAACTGCCGTTCGGCGGTGTCGGCTCCTCGGGTATGGGTGCCTATCACGGAAAGTGGGGCTTCGACGAGTTCAGTCACCGCAAGTCGGTGTTGACCAAGCCGACCCGCCCCGACTTCTCCAGCATGATCTATCCGCCCTACACCGAGCGGGCTTTCAAGCTGGCGCGCAAGCTCTTCTAGCCCGAATTTCGTCTGCGCCGGCACCGGGTCCCTGGTGCTGGCGCTTCACCCTGATAGCCAGCAGACCAGTAGAGAGGAACCTGATGCCCGGAGTGCAGGATCGCGTCGTCGTCGTCACCGGTGCCGGTGGAGGACTTGGCCGCGAATACGCCCTCACCCTGGCCCGCGAGGGCGCCAGCGTCGTCGTCAACGACCTCGGTGGTGCCCGCGACGGTACGGGCGGCGGATCGGCGATGGCCGACCAGGTGGTCGCGGAGATCCGGGACGGCGGGGGACGTGCGGTCGCGAACTACGACAGCGTCGCCGAGGCCGACGGTGCCGCCAACATCATCAAGACCGCGCTCGACGAATTCGGGACCGTGCACGGCGTGGTGAGCAACGCCGGGATCCTGCGCGACGGCACCTTCCACAAGATGACGTCGGAGAACTGGGACGCCGTCCTCAAGGTGCACCTCTACGGTGGATACAACGTGATCCGCGCCGCGTGGCCGCACTTCCGGGAGCAGAGCTACGGCCGTGTCGTGGTCGCGACCTCCACCAGTGGGTTGTTCGGCAACTTCGGCCAAACCAACTACGGCGCGGCGAAACTCGGACTGGTCGGGCTGATCAACACGCTGGCACTCGAAGGCGCAAAATACAACATCCACTCCAACGCCGTCGCTCCGATCGCGGCTACCCGGATGACCGAGGACATCATGCCAAAGGAGGTGCTGGAGAAGCTGACGCCGGAGTTCGTCGCGCCGGTGGTGGCTTACCTGTGCACCGAGGAGTGCCCGGACAACGCCTCGGTGTTCGTGGTCGGCGGCGGCAAGGTACAACGCGTGGCGCTGTTCCAGAATGAGGGGGTCAATTTCGACAAGCCGCCGACCGTTCAGGATGTGGCCGATCACTGGGGCGAGATCACCGACCTGTCAGCGACGCAAAAAGCTGGATTCAAGCTCTAACTTTCATGAAAGCCGCGGTCGTACAGGAGCTTTCAGGCCCGTCCGGCATTATCTACGGCGATATCGACGACGTACCCGATAACAGTGGCAACATCGTCATCGAGGTACGCGCGGCCGGCGTGTGTTTTCCGGATCTGCTTCTGACCAAAGGCAAGTATCAGCTGAAGTTGCCGCCGCCCTTCGTGCCGGGCATGGAATGCGCCGGTGTGGTGCGGTCGGCGCCGTCCGACTCGGGTTTCCGTGTCGGGGAACGCGTTTCGGGGTTCGGTGTGCTGGGCTGCTATGCCGAGCAAGTAGCCGTCCCGGTGTCCAACGTGATTCGCAGTCCCGATGAACTCGACGACGCCGAAGCGGTGTCGCTGCTGGTGAACTACAACACCATGTATTTCGCGCTGTCGCGCCGGGCTGTCATGCGCCCGGGCCAAACCGTGCTGGTTCTGGGTGCGGCCGGCGGGGTGGGCACCGCCGCTGTGCAGATCGCCAAGGCGATGGGCGCCAGCCAGGTGATAGGTGTGGTGCACCGTGAAACGGCTCTCGATTACGTCACCGCGCTGGGCGCCGATCAGGTGCTGCATCTGGCGGACGGCTGGGTGGAGCGGGTTCGCGGGTTCACCAACGGGCAAGGTGTCGACATCGTGGTGGATCCGATCGGCGGACGCACCTTCGACGACGCCATTCAGGCGCTGGCGATCGACGGTAAATTGCTGGTGATCGGATTCGCTACGGGCAGCGTCCCGACACTGACGGTCAACCGGTTGATGCTGCGTAACATCGGCGTGCTGGGCGTGGCATGGGGCGAATACCTGAACAAGGTCCCCGGGTCCGCGGTGCTGTTCTCCTCGGGCCTCAACCAGCTGGTGTCACTCGGGCTGAAACCGCCTCCGCCGCAGCGTTATCCGCTGTCGGAAGCCCGCGCCGCGCTGCAGTGCCTGGACGACGGCGGCGTGCTCGGGAAAGTTGTGCTAGAACCCTAGGCCGCGCGTCCCTATCCTCTATACCGGTAACTTTCACCGGAGGAGGGCAGGTCATGCACGAACACGAGCCGGAAATGCAGATCACTCATGAGGGCGATCGCCCGACCATGCACGGGCCGGTGCAGTTCTTCACCGGCGACGTCACCTTGAAGCAACTCTTCGGGCCGGCTGGTTCCTCGAAAGCCCATGGCGGACAACTCACTTTCGCCGCAGGTGCTCGCAGCGTCTGGCACACGCACCCAGCGGGACAACGGCTGATCGTCACCGAGGGGACCGGGTGGGTGCAGCAGTGGGGTGGCGCCAGGCACCGGATCAAGCCGGGAGACGTGATCTGGACCCCCGCCGGGATCAAACACTGGCACGGAGCCACCTCCAGCTCAGCGATGACCCACATCGCCATTCAGGACGAGGTCGACGGTCGTTTCGTCGATTGGCTGGAACAGGTCAGCGACGAGGAATACCTTGGCTGAGCATCATTGACCGGCAAGGCTGTTCGCTCCTACACTGGCGCCACTCCGCTTCGTTTTCTGTCCCGGACCCCCCGCCCACCCGAGCTAAGGAGCAACGCCGATGGCGGTATTCACCGACACCGAACTCGAGTACATGTCCACCCAACGGCTCGGTCGGCTCGGGACGGTGACCCCCAAGGGATCCCCGCAAGTCCGGCCGGTCCGATTCACGTACAACGCCGAACTGGACACCATCGACATCGGCGGGAAAGCGATGGCGGGAAGTCGCAAACTGCGAAACGTGGAAGACAATCACAAAGTGTCGTTGGTGCTCGATGACCTCGCCAGCATCGATCCCTGGCATCCGCGCGGGCTGGAGATCCGTGGGGAAGGTGAGGCGCTGTCCACCGACAATGGTGCCATGATCCGTATCCATCCGCGGCGAGTCCTGGCGTGGGGGCTGGATCCCGCGACTCCGAAGCTGCAAGCGCGCAACGTGTGATCCGGTTGCTGTCAACATGATTCGAGCCGTATGGAATGGCGCGGTGCTCGCCGAAGCGCCGCGCACCGTTCGGGTGGAGGGCAACCATTACTTCCCGCCGGAGTCGTTGCGACGCGAGTACCTCACCGAGAGCAAGACCGAGTCGCTGTGCCCGTGGAAGGGCATGGCGCACTATTACGACGTGACAGTGGACGGGCATGTCAATGCCGACGCCGGCTGGTACTACCCGAAACCAAGCCTGCTGGCGCGCAAGATCAAGGATCATGTCGCGTTCTGGCGCGGGGTGCAGATAGAAGGCGAGCGGGAATAAAGCTTTCCGAGGTACGCCGGTCCACCGACGTGCCGATGTGGCGGATCGGCGTCGTCGGCGGGACGGTCGGCATCCTGTGCTGTGTCGGCCCGGCTGCCCTCGCGATGATCGGAGTCATTAGCGCCGCAACGGCGTTCGTGTGGGCGAACAATCTGTATGACAATTACGCGTGGTGGTTCCGGCTTGGTGGTCTGGCCGTGCTGGTGCTGCTGGTGTGGTGGACGCTTCGCCGCCGCGACCAGTGCAGCATCGCCGGAGTGCGGCGGGCGCGCTGGCGGTTGTTGGGCGTGCTTGCCATCGCCGTCGGTACCTACGCCGGCTTGTACGCGCTGACCACTTGGCTTGGTCGCTTCGCGTGAGTGCTGGCCCGAAATTTCTGATTGGGAGCATTTGCAGATTCAGACGATCCGATGTCGTCAGACGCGCCCGATGTGAGCGGCATTTTCTTGCAGCCACTGCTCAAAGGTCTGGACCTCGGGACTAAGTGACCGGGTGAACTCCGGATCGTGGAAAGCGCAGTACTCCTCTTCGCAGTCGGCGTAGTACTGGAACATGTTGCCGATGTCGTCGGCGCCCGGAAAATCGAAGGACCGGAAAACGTCGGGGGTGACGGCGTTATAGACGACGTCTTCGCGCAGCGCGCGGCTCATCGCGGCTGCCATCTGCGCACCGGTCAGTTGCTCCCCGGCGATGCCGATCGACTTGCCGATGAACTCTTCGCCGCGTTGGAATACGGCGTAGGCACACTTGCCGATGTCTTCGGCGGCGATTCCGGCGAGCTTCTTGTCGCCCATCGGCAGAGTAAGCGCCAACCTGCCGTCCGATCCTCTCGTGGGCGCCAGCATCGTGAGGAAGTTGTCCCAATAAGCCGGTGGGTGCTGGAATGTCGTGGGAACACCAAGGTCGCGGAAGTACTTGTTGGCCTCCGCCTTGACATCGAAGTGCGGGACTTTGTACTTGCCCATCAACGTCGGCATCCGGTCGTCGTCGAGCGGAATCTGCAGACGGGTGTCCTCCAACGTCGACCAAATTACGTGCGACAACCTGGCTTCTTTGGCCGCATGGGCCACGGCGCGGATTTGAGCGTCCTCAATGGCCGGATCCATATGTTGCCAGTAGTCGGTCACGCAGTAGGCGCCGTAGGCTCCGGTGAAGGCAGAAGTCAACGAAGCGACATCATTCATGTCCGCTGCCACCACTTCCGCACCGGCCGCGCCCAATGCTCGCGCCTTTGCGCCGTCGGGATTGCGGGTGATGGCGCGCACCTCAAATTTTCCAGCCGCCTGCGCCCCGGACTCTGCACCGCTTTGCTGCGCATCGAGGATCGCACGGGCCAGTCCACCACCCTGCGAACCGGTTGCTCCGGTGACCGCGATGATCTTCTTTGCCATATCTGACTCCTTAACCGGTTTGGGACGACTGACCGCTGTTCCCGCGAGTCCCTGGCGCTCGCGCTGTGGCGTCGGCACGAAACATCGCCTCGATGTCGTCTTGGGTAACCGCCGGGGCGGGCAGCGGTTGGCCACCGGGCGCCCGGATGCCGTCGACGAAAATACGGATATGCCGGCGTGCGATGGCCGACCAGCCGGGGCCGTGCGGCAACGGTTGGCTGATCATCGCGCCGCACATGATGATGTCGGTGCCATTAACGCCGGCACGCACGCTGCCCTGTGCCCGGCCTTCGGCCAGCAGTCGCTCCAGGGCTGCGTTGATGCGACCGCGGGCTTCGATCGCGGCGTCGTCGAGGAGTGGAGCGGCTCCGCGCAGCGGGAGCACCAGCTGGTCGCCCAGATTCAGACATTCGCCCAGGAAGGTTTCCACCGCGTCGGCTCCGGTCAGTCCGGACTCCGCGATGTGGTCGAGCACCGCAACGAGCATTTCGTACCCGCGCAGCTGTAAGGCGCGCAGCAGCGCATCTCGGTCGGGATATCCGCGATACAGCGTGCCGACGCCGACACCTGCCGCCTCAGCGATCTCCGCGAGTGGAACACTTGGCCCCCTTCTGGCTAACAGTTGGGCGGCCACCGTCAAGATCCTTTCTCTGTTCATCAGCGCGTCACGTCGCACCGCGCGGCGTGCTCGCCTTGCCCGTGTGCGTTCGCCCGTCATCGCGTCGGCTGCACCTTCCCGACGGCCCGGCCCGGACCTGCGACAGGCCGGTCATCACTCACCGTAGCACTAAGCGGAATATTTCGTCCGAATTGTCGCTCTGGTGACCAGCCGCTAACGCTAGGCGGTTTGTTTGGTCGGATTGACCGGGATAAGGGAGTCGTCATCGCTGAAGCAGCACGGCTGGCCGGCAAGCGGGCACTGGTCACCGGTAGCGGTCGCGGCATCGGAGCTGCGGTCGCGCGCCGGCTGGCCGCGGAAGGAACGGCAGTGGCGGTGAATTACGTCGCTGATGCGGCTTCTGCTGATGCGCTAGTGCACGGGCTGACCGCCGAGGGCTATCAGGCGGCGGCATCTCATGCCGACGTCGGCGAGCGCGCACAAGCGGCGGATCTGGTAGCGCGGGACGTCGCCGAGCTCGGCCATATCCAGTCGAGCGGTGGATGTCGGCTCTATCCGGTACCGGTGAGGTCCCCGATCACCGAGCTGACCGTGTCACTGAAGACCACGTACTCGAACCCGGCGGCGAGTGTCCCGATGGCGACATCGGCGGCGATCGGCTTGCCGATCGCGTTGAACAGCCCCATCGGGTCACCGTTGAAGGTTTGCTGGATTCCGTCCAGGAACAGGTTCAGGTTGTACGACGGAACCGTGGTCACCAGGGTGTTCAGGATGTCGGTAGTCGGCAGTGCGAGCGCGTAGGCGTCGGCGGTCGCACTGGTGATGGCGGTGGTGATGTTGGTGTTGGCCGCCTTGATGGCGTCGAAGAAGCTGTTGACCGGGGAGCTGGTCGCGCCGGGTAACGTGAACGGCAGCGACAGGCCGCCGCTGCCGCCGGCAGGCACCAGGCTGGCCAGGCTGGCCGGCGACGGCAGCGCCGGTGCGCCGAGGTCGTGCGCGAATGCGTTGAGTCCCACTCCGGCCAGCGCGACCTGATCGCCGACGAAGTTGGCAGGGATGGGCGGCAGCACTTCGAACGGGGTCGGCACGTCCGCGTAGCCGGTGTTGTATCCGAAGTTCGGATCGCCGTAGCCCCAGTTGATCAGATAGGTCAGGTTCGGCCCCAACAGGTCTGCCAGCGGCGTCCCGATGAACGGGATCGACTTGATCGTCGACACCAACGGCACATCCGGACTGGTGATCATGTAGTAGTGGTCGAGGTTGTTCGCGGCCGTCGTGGGGGATACGGGAAGCTCGACCATGTGGTAGCCGGGCGGCAGGTTGTTCGGGTCGATCTGCGGGTAGTCGCCGTGCACGGTCTGGATGCCCAGGAACGCGTTGAGGTCTGACAGAAGGTTGATCGGGTACTTCGGGAAGTCGGTGTATCCGTCGTACTGCAGCGAGAACATGTTGACCGGGTAACCCGAATTTGCCGGCGTAGCTCCGTAGAAGTCCAAGCCAAGGGCCGGCAGCGACAGCCCCGGGAAGCGGGCCAGCAGGCCGCCGTTGGGCGCCATCGGGTTGCCGAGCAGCGTGAAGCTCAGGAGATCAGGCTGAGGGGTGATGCCCGAGGCGATCAGGTTGCGCAGCTCGATCGAGGAGAGAATGGCGCTTTGTGAATAGCCCAGTACAGAGACGCTCTGATCGTTGGTGATGTATCCGGTGGGTGAGAACAGTGCGTTGTGTAGAGCTTGGACACCCGTGGTTATCGACTGGTTGAGCGGTAGATCCTTGATTTGGGTGAGTGGGTACAGGCCTTCGGGCGTGTTCAGCGGGAAAGACAATGGGTTGTTCAGGTTGAATCCGGCGGTGACCCACGGCCGAACACTGTCCATGTAGGCAAGGGAGGGTATCGGCGTCCCGCTGCCCGTCATGAACAGCCCTAGTTCGTAAGTACGTGTGGGAGTGGGCAGCCCACTGACGGGGGTGCCGCCGCCGGTCGGAGTCGCGGGCGCACCGAACAGCGACTGCAGCGGCGCGAGCAGCGACTGCACGGGGCTCAGCAGCGGCTGTAGCGGCGCAAGCACCGGGGCAAGCAGCGCCTCGATCGGCGAGGCCGCCGCACCGAATCCGCCGCCGGCGCCGCCGAGGACCTGAGCCGCGTTGGCGACCTCAGCTTCGACGTAGGCGAGACTGGCCGCCCCCAGCGCCCGGTTGAACTCCTCGTGGAACACTGTCGCCTGGCCGATGACCTGCTGGTATTCCTGACCGAACGCACCGAACAACTGGGCTGCGGCCGCGGAGATCTCGTCGGCCGCTGCGGCGGCCAGGCCGGTGGTCGGACCGGCAGCGGCCGCGCTGGCCTCCGCGAGGGAGGCCCGGATGCCGGCCAGGTTCTCGGCGGCTGCGCTCATCAGCTGCGGTTGCGTCGTCAAGTACGACATCAGGTAACCCCTTCACGGCCAGATATTTCGTTGCATACCGTCACTGCGGCGACTCCAGTGGCTCGGCATTCCAAGTCCGCTATCGGTCATCGGGAAGCCCGGCACTTGTGAGAGTAGATCGCTCTGGTCTCCGGGTGGGCGGAATGGTGAACGTGGCCCTACCAAAATTTCCGCACGATGTATTTTGGGTGATGCTCGGGCGAAGAGACGCTGAATGTCGCGGACGTTGTTGAAAGTCGCCGACTGAATGGTCAGGAATTCGACACCGCCGCGATCGTGGCCAGTCCCGCATCGGCGGCAAGCGGGTGGCCGATCGCGTCGATCCGGCGCGGGAATCCTGGCCGGTGCCGTCGTGAAGTCCGGCGCCGTCGGCGCCGCGAACGGTGGCGCGGTGGGCGGGTGCGCGGCCGGCGTCTGTTCCGGCGGTAAGTGCGTTGCCGACGGCCCGGGGTAGTACGACGTGTTGCCCGCCCGCCCGGCCGGCATCGCGGTCAGGGGAATCAAGCAGACGGCAGCAAAGACGTCATTGCCCACCCCCTACCCCTTCGGCCGACGACGCGGTCAGATGCCGAAGTCAGCCTATGATGATGCAGATGCGCTTGTCACGGTCTTTCAGCTCTTTGACAATCGCCTAATAAGGCCAGCGGCAAGCGCTTTGGAGGATAAGCGGCACAGCGAGCGCTGCGGCCCGCAGGCGCTGGCGACTTAGAAATCGGTGACCACGGTTCCCAACAAGACCAGTCCCTCAAGCCCGGCGCCGACACCCAGCAATCCCACGTCCGCGGCGATCGGATAGCCGATCGCGTTGACCAAGCCCATCGGGTCACCATTGACGGCTTGCTCGATTCCGTCCACGAACAAGTTCAGGTTGTAGGACGGAAGAGTGGTGAGTGCGGCATTGGCGATGTCGACGGTCGGCAATAGGGTCGCGTAGGTGCGAGAGGTCACCTCGGTGAAGCTGTTGGCGAGGTAGCTGTTCGCCGCCTGCAGGTCGCTGATGAACTCGGTGGGCGACGTCGTGAGCAGTTCGGGGGGCGGCGCCGGCAACGGTGCGCGCGTTCGGAAGGTGCCCAGCCCGGACAGGTCCAGCGGGGTTGCCGGCGGTTGACTCATGAAAGTCGTTGTGGCGGTGTTGAATCCCTGCTGCGTCCCCAGGACCAGGTCGCCGGTGAGCTGAACCGGGTCGACCGCCGGGAACAAGCCGAACGGCGTCGGCACGTCTGCCGGCGAGGTGGAGTAGCCGTAGTGCGAGTCGCCGTAGCCCAGGTTGACGATCGTCGTCAGATTCGGCTCGACCAGATCCGCCAGCGCTGGACCTACCACCGGAATGGCACGCACCGGAGCCAGCAGCGGTAGATGGTGGCTGATGATCATGTAATAAGACGTATTCCCGCTGTAGCCGGGCGAAGTGGGCAGTTGCACCAGATCCCCGGGTGGCAGCGTCTGCGGGTTGATCAGGGGTGTGTCGGTGTGCACCAGAGCGATGCCGGCGACGGCGTTCAGGTCGGACACGAAATTCAGCGGGTAGCGCGGGAAGTCGGCGAAGCCGTCGTACTCGTGGGTGTAGATCGAGGTGGGGTAGATGGTGTCGGAGGGGGTGGCCCCGAAGAAGTCCAGACCCAGGCTCGGCGCGGCCAGGCCGGCAAAGCGCGACAGCAGCCCGCCGTTGGGGTTCATCGGGTCGGCCAGCAGTACGAAGCCGAGCCGATCGGCCATCGGTGCACCGGGCATGCCGGCCAGCTGCCGCATCTCCAGCGACGAAATAATCGCGCTCTGCGAATAGCCGTTGACCACAACGCTGTTGCCCTGTGCGATCTGATCCAGGATCGCCCGGTGCAACATGGTGACGCCCTGGCTGACCGAGGTGTTGAGCACCAGACTCTTCTCACCGGTCAGCGGGTACAGCTGCTCGGGCGTGAACAGGGCCCGCCCCACGGTGCTGCCGAACTGCGGGGTGGCGAAATTGAGCACGTTGGTCATGTATTCGCCATCCGGCAGCGCGTTTCCGCTGCCTCCCATGACCAGACTGACGGTCGGGCCGTTCAGGGGCGTCGCAGCGATAGTGGCCGTGTTCGCGACTTCGGTTTCCGCGTAGGCGAACCCGGCCGCGGCCAGCACCCGCCGGAACTCGTCCTGTAAGGCCGCAAGGTGGGCGACCGCGACCTGGCACTGCGCGCCATATGCGCCGAACAGCTGCGCGACGGCCGCGGAGACCTCGTCAGCGGCGGCCGCCACCAGGTTGGAGGTCGGAGCCGCCGCTGCCGCGCTGAGTGCCACCTCGATTTCCTCGAGGTCAGCCGCTGCCGTTGCGATGATCTGCGGCTCGGCGCTCACATATGTCACTGGCACTATCCCGGTTGCGCTAGAAACGAAGGGCTTGCAGGTCCTGGATAATCTCTCCGGTCGCTTCGACGACCGCGATGAACTCGATCATGCCGCCCAGTGCCGCCAAACCGGCGGTCGCGGCGAGCGGAAGCTCTATCGCGGCTCTGATATTGCCCTGGGCGAGCTGGTTCAGGAACAGCGTCAGGTTGTAGGCGGGCAGGGTGGTGCCGAAGGCAGTGACCAGATCGGCCGTGGGCAGCAGCACCGAGTAACCGGTGGAGACCACCGAGGCCAGCGTGTTGGCGATGTTGACCGGCGTCGCGGGGATGGGCGGCGGCGGTGGCGGCAGGTACGCCTGAATCAGTGGCGGCAACGCGGGCGGGTTGATCACGGGAGCCGTGGTGAGCGCGTGCTGCGTCTCGGCCAGGAAGTCGTTCACGCCCTGCTGGGTGCCGGCCGCCAGGGCGTCGACGATCACCCCGGGCGGGATGTCCGGGAAGAGACCGAATGGTGTGGGCACATTGGCGGGGCTGGTGGAATACCCGAAGTTCGGGTCGCCGTAGCCGAGGTTGACGATTACCTTCAGGTCCGGCTGTATCAGTGCCGCAATCGGTTTGCCGATGACCGGGATGGCCCGCACCGGGTCGAGCAGCGGCAGATCCGGATGATCGATCATGTACCAGTTGTTGTTCGTCGTTCCTTGAACCGGCAGCAGCGTGGCCGTGTCGACCTGGTGCGGCGTCAGCTCCGCGTAGGTGGTGTGCACCGTGAGAATGCCGAAGACGGCGTTGATGTCGGACACGATGTTCAGCGGGTAGCGCGGAAAATCGGCGAAGCCGTCGTACTGAATCGTGTAGGTGTTGGTCTGGTAGGGGCCGTCCGGCATTGCGCCGTAGAACGGCAGCCCGATGGTCGTTATGTTCAGTCCGGGTATGCGGGCCAGGATGCCGCCGTTGGGATTCATCTCGTTGCCGGTCAGCACGAAATTGAGCTGAGCGGGTTGCGGGGCGTTCGGGCCCAGCGCGATGTAGTGCTCCATCAGCAGCGACGACAGGACCGCGCTCTGCGAGTAGCCGAAGACGGTGACGTGGTTGCCTGCGTCGACCTGGGTGCGAACCGCGGTGTCCAGGATCTGCAGGCCCTGCTGGACCGAGGACGCGAAGATCAGCGAACGGACGCCGGTGATCGGGTACAGCTGCTCGGGCGTGACGAGCCCTGACAGGATGTAGCCGGGCGGCGGGGGTGGGGGGATATTGCGTGCGATGAACAGCTCGTTGACGGCCGCGAGGTACGCCGGGGTAGGAATGGGCATCCCGGTGCCGCCCATGGCGATTGCGACGTTTTCGACGAACGATGGCGGCACGACCTGCGGTGTTGTCGGCCGGTAGAGGCCCGCGGTCACGCTGTCCAGTAGTGCGGCACGGTTGATCGCGTCGGCGTTAGCGTAGTAGTTGGTTGCGGCGCTCAGGTTCTGGACCAGCCCCTGGTAGAGGCCGCCGACTTGCGCGCTGATCGACTGGAACTCCTGCCCGTACGCACCGAAGAGATTGGCGATCGCCTGCGAGACCTCGTCGGCCGCCGCGGTCAACAGCCCCGTGGTGGGCGCCGCCGCGGTCGCGGCGGCCTCACCGATCGCTGCGCCGATGCCGGACAATTCCGTCGCGGCCGCTGCCATCACCTGCGGCTGGGCGACTACGAATGACACCTTCGTTCCTCCTGGAGAACCGGCCACGCCAATCCGGCCTTCTTTTAGGCCGCCGGCATCCGTTGAGGGTAGAGCGATTCCGCCGCGGTGTCCGGCCTTTGGCCCGACTCATAGAACTCGGCTGATTCAGCCGAGCAGGGCCTCTCGCAACCGTGCCACATCGGTCTCGGTGATGCCGGCGGCGCGCAGGTAGCCGTCCAGCGATCCGAAGGACACGTCGATCGTTTGCCATGCCGCCCAGAGGTATTCGGCACGCACCCCGAGGACACCGTCGGAAAGCCGGGCCTTGGTGAAGGTGACCACCTCGGGGGTCAATTCGACATCGGAGCGCTGTGCGATCATCTCGGTGATCTGTTGGCGGAGTTGCGGCACGGCCTCATTGCTGCGCAGATAGTCGGCGATGATGGCGTCGCGGTCCAATCCCGCCGCTTCCAAGACCGTCGCCACCACGAAACCGGTGCGGTCTTTACCGGCGAAGCAGTGGGTGAGTACCGGGCGTCCGGCGCCCAACAACGTGAACACCCGGCGCACCGCGCTCTGGGCGCCGTTGCGCGTAGGGAATTCGCGGTACTCCTCCGTCATGTAGCGGACGGCGTTCGCTTCGATGGCTTCGTCAGATTCGTCGGCGGCGCCCTCGGTCATCAACCGCTTGAAGGCAATTTCGTGCGGAGCCTCGTTGTTTTCGGGGGCGTTGACCCCGGATTGGTCGTCGGCAAGGTCCGGGAAGGGCAGCAGGTGAATGTCGACACCGTCGGGAACGCGGCCCGGACCGCGCCGGTTGACCTCGCGGACCGAGCGCAGGTCCGCGACGTCGGTGACGCCGAGCCGGCGCAGCACCGCGCGGCCTTCGTCGTCGAGGCTGCTCAGCTCGCTGGACCGGAACAGCCGACCCGGCCGCAGCGCTGCCGTCCGGTCGGCGACGTCACGAAAGTTCCAGGCGCCCGGCAGTTCCCGAGTCGTATCAGCCATGACTGGTCACCGCCGCGGCGAGCGCGGACTGCTCGCGTCCCAGCTCGGTGCGCGCGATGGTGCGCATGTGCACCTCGTCGGGACCGTCGAAGATGCGCATGGCGCGGTGCCACCCGTAGAGACGGGCCAAAACCGTGTCGTCGCTGACTCCGGCAGCGCCGTGCACCTGAATGGCACGGTCGATGACGTCACACGCCACCTGCGGGGCCACCGCCTTGATCTGCGACACCAGTAGGTGAGCGGCCTTGTTGCCGTGCTGATCGATGGTCCACGCCGCCTTTTCGCAGAGCAGCCTGGCTTGGTCAATTTCGTTGCGGGACTTGGCGACAGCGTGTTGCACCAGGCCCTGCTCGGCCAGTGGTCGACCGAACGCGATGCGGTTGTTGGCCCGGCTGACCATCAGGGCCAGCGCCCGTTCGGCTCCGCCGAGGGCGCGCATGCAGTGGTGGATGCGGCCGGGCCCCAGTCGCGCCTGGGCGATCGCGAAGCCGGCGCCCTCCTCGCCGAGCAGGTTGGTGGCCGGCACGCGCACGTTGTCGTAAACGATCTCGCAGTGGCCGTGCTGATCCTGCCAGCCGAAAACCGGGGTGGACCGGACGACCGTCACACCCGGGGTGTCCATCGGCACCAGAACCATGGACTGCTGCTGGTGGCTGGCAGCGTCGGGGTTGGTGCGTCCCATCACGATGAGAATCTTGCAGCGCGGATCCGCGGCGCCCGATGTCCACCATTTCCGGCCGTTGATCACGTAGTCGGTGCCGTCCCGCACGATCGAGGTCTGGATGTTGCGCGCGTCGCTGCTGGCTACCGCGGGCTCGGTCATCGAGAAGGCACTGCGGATCTCCCCGTTGAGCAGGGGCTCCAGCCACTGCTTGCGCTGCGGTTCGGTGGCGAACAGGTGCAGCGTCTCCATGTTGCCGGTGTCCGGGGCCGCACAGTTGAGGGCTTCGGGCGCTATCTCCAGGCTCCAGCCGGTGAGCTCGGCCAGCGGTGCGTACTCCAGGTTGGTCAGTCCTGACTCTGCCGGCAGGAACAGATTCCACAGACCGCGTTCTTTGGCTTTGGCTTTCAAATCCTCGATGACCGGCGGCACGGTGAAATCGTTCGGCCCGGCCTCCTGCCGGTACTTGTCGTAGTCCGCCTCGGCCGGAAAGACGTGTTCGGTCATGAAGTCCGACAGCCGTTTGTGGTAATCGCTGGCTTTTGCCGACATTGCGAAGTCCATGACCGCCACGATAGGACAATGCCGCTCAGCCCCCGCGAGCAGACGCAAAATCGCATGCGGCAACGCCGATTTGTGCGATTTTGTGTCTCCTCGCGGTTGAATGGTGTGGTGCGTCCTCCGTTTCCGCCGTTCACCCGAGAAACAGCGCTGCAGAAAGTCCAGGCCGCCGAAGACGCGTGGAACACCTGCGATCCCGAGCGGGTCAGCCTCGCCTACACGGCCGACTCGCAATGGCGAAACCGCGATGAGCACCTCGTCGGCCGGGCACAGATCATCGCCTTCCTGACCCGCAAGTGGCAACGCGAACTCGACTACTCGTTACGCAAAGGCCTGTGGTGCTTTCACGACAACCGCATCGCGGTGCGCTTCCAATACGAAAGCCACGACCGAAGCGGCCAGTGGTTCCGCAGCTACGGCAACGAACTCTGGGAGTTCACCGCCGACGGGTTGATGGCGCGTCGCGAAGCCAGCATCAATGACGTGCCGATCGGCGAATCCGACCGATGGATTTTCGGGTCGCGCCCGGTAGCCCAGTACGGCGCGGAACTTCCGCTCTTGTAGTCCGCGGTTAGACCGGCGGGTAACCCGGAGGGGGATACCCGTTGCCGGACTCGACACCGCGAATACCCCAGGTGAGATAGTCGAAGAAGAACTCGATCTCGTCGCTTGCGTCGTAGTCAGGACTCGGGTCCATCACTCCACCTCTCGACTGCTGTTCGACTCGCGACTCGGCCTCGTTCGCCACTGTAGCGCTATCCGCGTCACGACGACAGGCACGGTCCTGCCTAAACTGTCCAACTAGTTGATTGATAAACAGTCGGGCAGGGGGTCGTCCGGACCCCGACCGGCAGCGACGAGGGTGAGTGCAGATGGCATCCGGAAATGGCCTGACCCGCCGTGAGGAGTTGCTGGCCGTCGCCACCAAGTTGTTCGCCGCTCGCGGTTATCACGGCACCCGGATGGACGACGTCGCCGATGTGATCGGGCTCAACAAAGCCACGGTGTACCACTACTACGCCAGCAAGGCGCTCATTCTGTTCGACATCTACCGGCAGGCCGCCGAGGGGACCCTGGCGGCGGTGCACGACGACCCGTCCTGGACGGCCCGCGAGGCGCTGTACCAGTACACCGTCCGGCTGTTGACGGGTATTGCCGGCAATCCCGAGCGCGCGGCCGTCTACTTCCAGGAACAGCCGTATATCACCGAGTGGTTCACGGCCGAGCAGGTGGCCGAGGTCCGTGAGAAGGAAGCTCAGGTCTATGAGCACGTGCACGGCCTGATCGACCGTGGGATCGCCAGCGGCGAGTTCTACGAGTGCGACTCACACGTACTGGCGCTGGGCTACATCGGCATGACCCTGGGCAGCTACCGCTGGCTGCGACCGAGCGGGCGGCGCTCGGCCAAAGAGATCGCCGCCGAGTTCAGCACGGCGCTGTTGCGTGGGTTGATTCGCGATGAGGCGATCCGCACCACCGCTCCACTGGGGCCCTGACCGGTCAGTTGAAGATCGGCGGGATGATGTGCAGCACACTCCCCAAGGGGCCGCTGAGCAGCGATATCGCGGTTACTGGCGGTTGGCTGAGTTGCGGGCCGAAGTAAAAGTTCAGCCCGGGGTTGGTGGACGGAACCCACGGATAGGCGTCCGGGAAGTACTCCGGTCCCCAGAGCCCGGCCTGCACACCGATCTCCACCGCGGCGCCATACGGTGCCTGCAGGAGCCCCTGACCGAGGTAGTAGGCGACGTTGAACGGGTTGGGGATATTGATCAACCCGGCCGGGGTCGGCAGATCTGCATAGCCGTAGTTGTATCCGAGGTCGACCATGACCCGTAGCGGCGGCTGCAACAGATCGGCGAACACCGGACCGGCGTAGGGGATGTCGCGGATCGGCTGCAGCAATGGCAGGTTCTGGGTCAGGAACATGTAGTACTGCGTGTGGCCCGCGTAGCCGGGCGAGGTCGGCAGCTGAACCGCGTTGCCCATATCGGTGGCCGAGACCAGCGGATAGTTCCCGTGCACATAGAAGTAGCCCATCAGCGCGTTGACATCGGCCAGCACGTTGAGCGGGTATTGCGGCATGTGCGCGATGCCGTCGTACTGCGCGGTGTAGACGTAGGTCTCGTAGGGGTTGGTGGCCGGGAGTGCGCCGTTGAACGACACGTCCAGGCCCGGAATATAGAAGCCGGGGAAGCGGGACAGCAGCCCGCCGTTGGGATTGTTACCGGCGGCAGCCAGTATGAATGCCAGGCGGTCGGTGTTCGGCGAGCCGGCCGCCATCAGGTTGACGATCTCGTTGTTGACGATCGACGCGCTCTGCGAATAGCCGAAGCTGATGACGTCCTTGCCGCCGGCGAGCTGAGCATTGATCGCGTTGTTGAGGACGGTCACGCCCTTGGCGACCGACTGGTTGTAGGTCATGTTGCCCAGGTCCGGGGTGACCGGCCAGAACTGCTCAGGTGTCGGCAGCGCAACGGGACTGGCCGTGGGGTAAAGCGGCTTGATGTATCGGTTGAAGACGTTGGTGACGTACTTGGCGTTGGGAATCGGGTCGTTGGTGCCGCCCATGATCAGCGCGGTGATGGGGTCGGTCAGGGTCGCCGCTGCGGGGGCGACCGCGGCGGCCGTCGGCGGCTGGGCCAGCAGTGACTGAAAGTCGTTGAGCAGCGTCCCGTTCAGTGCTTCCGCCTGCGTGTAGGCGTTCGCGGCATTCGCCAGGGCCCGGGCGAAGTCGCTGTGGAACACCGACGCCTGCTTGACGAGAGCCTGGTACTCGTCACCGTAGGTGCTGAAGAGGGCGGCGACGGCGGCCGAGACCTCGTCACCGGCCGCGGCCAGCAACCCGGATGTCCGGCTGGCCGCGGCCGCGTTGGCGGCATGGATCGCCGCAGCGATCCCGTCCACATCGGTCGCCGCCGCCGCCAGCGTCTCGGGCGCAGTGAGCAGGTTTGACATCTCCCCGTCCTTCCCGTCGACCGGTCCGGCGCGAACTACCCGCAACCGCGGGTATTAGGTATGAACCAGAGAGTAAAGCCGTAGGGCCGGGAATTCCGGCGTTTCGGCAGTTAACTGCCGGCGGTCTTCAGATGCTTGTCGAGAAAAGCGATCTGGTCGGCGACGACGCGCTCGAAAGCATCGCCGACGTAGATGGCGAAATGACCTTCCGGATATGTCTTGATTTCACCGCGGGGCGCCTTGGCAGCATGACGCAGCGTCGCTTTGGCCGGGGCCACCGAGTCGGTTTCGCATACGCAGAACAGGATCGGACAGGAGATCTCGGCCGTGCGGCGACCGGGCCGGTAGAGCAGAACCTGCAGGCCGATGCGGGCGGCCACCTCGTTGCGCAACTCCACACCGTCGGGCACCAGTTCCAGGAAGCCCGAGTACGCATCGGGTGCGGTCATCAGCGCGACCTCGCCGGGCATGCCCGCCGTGGGGATCATCACCGGCGGCCTTCCCCGCCGGGCTCCGAGCAGATCCCGTGCCGCCAGCGCGGTGACCCGGGCGGCCGTCACCGGGTTGATCGCTCTGATCGACGCCAGGCCATCGGTGAACGGGCACTGTGCCACCGCGGCGGCGATGCCGGGCAGCCGCGCCGCCGATTCGATCACGTGACCGCCGCCGAAAGACGTGCCCCACAACGCGATTCGATGCGGGTCTATCCCGGGCAGGGTGCGTGCGAAGTCGACGGCGGCCGCCCAGTCGGCAAGCTGCATGTCGATGTCGAGCAGCTGACGCGGCTGCCCCTCACTGTCGCCGAAGTTGCGGTAGTCGAAGACCAGGCAGGCGTAACCGGCCGCGCTAAATCGCTCGGCGTAGGCATCGAGCCGCATTGTGCGTACCGCGCCCAGGCCGTGCGCCATCACCAGCAGCGGTGCCGCGCCGTTGACGTCGGGGCGGTATAACCAGGCACTGACCCGGTCGGTTCCAGAGGTGAACCAGACGTCTTCGCGCTGCGGCATAGCGCCACAATAGCGCCGCGCGGTGCCCCGACAAGTGTCTGAAATGCCTGGCAGAAACACTCCGCCGGCGCCGGGCGCACGGGCCGCGCCGGTACTCCTGGGCCTGGTTTCGCATACGCCGCAACGACGCCCGGGTGAGTGCGCCTACCTGCGCTGCTATCGCCCCACGGCAGTCCCGTTGCGCACCCTGGTGGCAGTGGCTGGACTACGCCGGCGCGCATCGAGGAATCGCTTCCAGCAGTCAAAGCTCTGGTCGGACAAGGGTTCCCTTGCGCGACATGCAAGGTCGTCATAAATATATATATGTCTGCTACTATTGCAATATGCAATTATCTTACGGGGTGCGACTTCGCCGCCCGCGCACGTCCGTCGTCATTCGGCCACCTACAGGCGGCGGCGTTTATGCGCCCTGACTGGCGTGCGCTCAACGGGATGCTCAGCTGATCGATGCTAAATCTGCGCCATTTGTCCTACTTCGTGACCGTCGTTGAGGCGGGCAGTTTTTCACGCGCTGCCCAGAAAATCTGTGTAGCACAGCCGTCGCTTAGTCAGCAGATCGCTTCGCTGGAAGCCGGACTCGGCGTGAACCTGCTGCTGCGAAGCCCCCGCGGTGTGCGCCCGACTGTTCAGGGTGAGATTCTTTACCGCGAGGCCCAGGACATCCTGAGGCGGGTCGAGATGCTTCCGATGTTGCTCGGTGACTCCGCCGACCAACCTGCCGGCTCTGTGGTTTTGGGCATGTCGACCGCTATGGCGGCGATTTTCGCCACGGAGATCCTCAAGGAGTGCGCCGAGGAACTACCGGACGTGCGGATAGTCCTCAAGAGCGTCGACAGTGAAGCGATTGCCGCGATGATCGCGGATCGCAATATGGACCTGGGTGTCGTGTTTGAAGTTGATCCGTTGCCTCGTCTAGCCAGGCGGCGGTTGTACCGGCAGCGGCTGTACCTATTCGCTGCTCGTAGCGAGATGATCCAAAAGCCGGCCGACGTGATCTTGAGGGAACACGAGATCGTCTGCCCACCTGCATCAAATGTTCTTCGCCAAGGGCTGGAGCGTGCTCTGGTCGCAAGAGGCTTGACTTTCAGACCGCACACCGAGGCATTGACCTATTCAGACATTATTTCCGCGGTTCGTACCGGATCGCGAATCACGTTGCTACCCAGGGGCGAACTGGACGTTACGACTCAGGGCCTGGCCACGCCGGTCGCTTTGGAACCGCCACTTTACCTGACCGGGTCGATCGTGTCGTCGGACGAGCACCCATTATCGAGGCCAGCTGACGCCATTGCCTCGGTTGTCGAGCGCGTCATCGTCAGCCGTGTCGCCGGCGGTACCCTTCGTGGTGCCGACCTGGTTGCACGCTCTGTTCGGTCATGTTCGGTCATGAGCTAAATCCCTACTCCTAGAGGGCATGTCGTTGTCGGCGAACGCTGATTGTCGTGATTCCGGCTGGTGGTTCGCGGGTCGCTCGACTTGATGAGAATCGTTGCCCCACAGCTATGTTCCCGTGTGCACGCCCGGCTTTGTCTGCAGCGCAATGGTTTGGGATCTCGACGGCGGTGGCGACAAAAGGGCCGCCGTACTGCACGGGCTGGCTCGATCGGCTCGAGAACTGTTGCGAACGCGTGTGGACGCCGCAGCGGTAGCTGGGTGAGTGGGCCCTTGTCCGCCGCATCGTCCTGCCCGGTGTCAGGTTAAATCCCGTCGCCGCCCGGAGCCATAGCTTTTTTCAATACGCCAACGCAATAGCGGTATTTCCGTTGATCAGTGCAGTCGTGTTCTCGTTGAACCTCGACAAAGACTGAGACAGCGCACGTAGGGCCTCTTAATGTCCGAGATGATCTACCGCTTGGTGTCCCGCTGTGGTGCACCCGGCTACGGGTATCCCCGGAGCACCACT
>NZ_JBTNSY010000035.1:0-50124 GCF_054515735.1 Mycobacterium sp. ML4 | reverse complement strand
TGTCGGCTCCGGGATCGGCCAAAAGGCGCGCCAGCGGAATGCCCGCAGCCTCTTCGATGTGCTGTAGCTCCGAAGTGTCAAACGCGGTCTCACCGGTAAGCCTTCGGTAGACGTACATGCGGCCCCATCCGGTCAACTCTTGGAACCGCTTCTGTGTGATTCTGCGTTCCGCGAGCTGGCCGCGAAGGCGTCTGGCGACGGCCTCCGTGAGCGATTCGTGGTCAGCAACACTACTGGTCATGTCGTCCATAATGACCGCTTATCGTGCATATCGCAACATGTCAGCCTAATAGTTCACACGTGTTAACAAAAACGACACGCCGAGCGTGACAATCTGTTGACGGAATCACGCTTGGCGTGACATTGTTCACCGCGTGAGTGAACAAACGCACCTCGGCAACATCAGGGCCGAACTCGCTCGACACAACAAGAATCAGGGCGACGTCGCGCAGCTCTTGAAGATCACCCGACAGGCCGTCTCCCGCAGACTCTTGGGCCACGTGCCGTTCCGCATCGACGAGCTGCAGCAGATCGCGGAAATGCTCGGCATTCCGGTCTCGAAGCTGGTCGAGGACACGTCAAGGGCCAGCGCATGACCGCCGACCTCACCGAGCAGCGCGTGCGGGAGTTGATACGCGAGGAGCTAGCCGCCCGGTCGTTTTTCAGTGTCGAGCCGCGCGACAGCATCAGTGAGCAACTCCATCGCGTCAAGCTGCTGATCAACTCGGGTCGACAGAGTCTCGACCGCATCCGCGAGGACCTCAAAGCGCTTCGCGAAGGGCTCAAAGCTGACGCTTCGCGCTTCGAGTTCGACGAGCGCCGCTACGGCGTCGGCCAGAAGCTCGGTGGTGTCGATACCGTCGCCGCTGAGCAGCAGCCGCCGCGCACTCTCGACAAGCCTGGCCGAGACGGGGAACCGGCCGGGGTCGATGTTGCCCATGACCAGCTCGCGGAAGCGTTCGATGTCCACGATTCTTCTCCTTCGCAGGTAGGTAGCACTCCGAGCGTAGGAGTCGAGGGGGCCGCGTCGGGTGATACCGGCGCGGCACACCCTGAAGGTGGTGCCCGGTGAGCGCCGACGGCTTTGAAGCGTTGGAACACGCCAGTCCCATCGTCCAGGTCGCCAACGGCGTGCCGACGACGACATCCATGCGCATCGCCAACGGCACCCGCAATGAGCACGCCTCTGTCCTCCGATTGATCCGGGACAACCTGGCTGATTTCGAGGAGTTCGGAGGGGTCGGATTTGAAATCGCACCCTTTGACACCGCGGGCGGCGTGCAACGGCGCGAGGTCGCAGTCCTCAACGAGGAGCACGCGACCCTGCTGCTGACCTACATGCGCAACAACGAGGTCGTGAAGGACTTCAAGAAGCGCCTCGTGCGCGAGTTCTCCCGGCTGCGGCGCGGCGAAAGCCCCACCTTCGACCCGGCCAGCCTCACCCGCGCCGAGATTCTGACGATGGCGCTCAACGCCGAGAACGAGCGCCTGGCACTGGAGGCCGAGAACAAGGTGCTGGCGCCGAAGGCTGAGGCTTACGACAGCTTCCTTGACGCCACCGGCAAGTACGCGGTCGGCGCGGTCGCCCAGATGCTCGGCACCTCACAGAACAAACTCTTCCGCGAGTTGCGCAACCGGCACGTGTTCATCGCGTCGGGCTCGCGGCGCAACACCCCGTACCAGCAGTACGCGCACCACTTCGAGGTGATCCCGCACGAGTTCGAGCGCAGCAACGGGGAGGTGGGCTGCTCGTACACCACCTACGTCCAGCCCAGCGGCATCGACTTCATCCGCCGCAAGTTGGGGCTGCCGACGATCGACCCGCTGCCGATGGGTGTTGGTGACGACCGGAGCGCGTCATGACCGCCGACCTCACCCAGCTACAGGCCCAGGTCCGCGAGTTGATCCAAGACGAGAGCGCCGCGTGCGAGGTCCGCGCGGCCATCGCCGAGTTGCAGTGGCGGCACGCCGCGCGTAGCCCGTTGATCGACCGGTTCGAGGATCTGCAGCAGGAGTTCGCGGTGCAGAACGCCCAGTGGGCGGCCGAACACAACTGCGACGTGCCAGCCAATCCGGTCACGACCAACACGCTGGTGAAGCTGGCGGAATCAGACCGCAGGCGCAAAGCCGAGGCGAAGGCCCTGGTCGCCCAGGCCGAAGAGTGCCTGTCCGCACCGATGCCCCGGCGAGAGCGATGGCTGGCCCTGGCCGCTGAGTTCGACGCCGCCAAGCAGCTGGTATTCGCCCGGCGGCTACGGGCGGCTCTCGGGATCACCGCCGATCACCATGGCCAGCGCCTCACCGACGTGCACAATGCGCAGTTCCAGGGCACGCAGGGCGTAGATAACGCCAGTGAAGACAGCGCCCATGTCGTAGGTGTCGGGCTCAGTTCCCTCGGCGCTGAGGATGGCGGCGATGTTGGTTACCAGCTCATCGGCGATAGGGGCCGGGTCGCTGGTCTTGCCGCTGCTGAGGTTGAGCGCGTCTCTGAGGGGCACGATTCTTCTCCTTCGCTCGGTACTGCTGACGCCCTGAGCGTAGGAGACGGCCCGGTCACCGGCGGCGATCCCGCCGGGCCGGGCCACCCCAAGGGCGGTGCCCAGTGACCCGCGCCGCCGTCCACTTCCGCTGCGTCATCGTCGCCACCCTGGCCACGCTGTGCTTCGTCGTGACCTTCGTCCTCGGCATGGACGGGCCCGCCACTGTCGCGGCCGTCGTCGTCGCCCTGGCGCTCGGCGGGGCGATCTGGGCTCACCACCTTGAGCACGAACACGAGCGACGTACGCGGGAGCGGGAGGGGCTGCGATGAGCGCTCCCGCCGTAACGGTCTACACGCGCACCCTGGCCACCACCGAGAAGTGCTACCAGTGCGAGGCCACCAAGCGCCGGCTCACCGCCAAGGGCATCGCGTTCACCGAGGTTGACATCGACGCCGACCCGCTCACGCGCGAGGCGCTGGCCTACATGGGTTACACCGGCATTCCGGTTGTGGTGGCCGCGACTCCGACCGGCGAGCAGCGCTGGGCGGGGTACCGTCCGGACCGCATCGACGCGCTGGCGGTGGCGGCATGAACGTCACCCTGTACGCGAACCCCGGCAAGCACGGCCCCTCGGTGCGCACCCGCTCACACCTGGCCAAGCTCGGCATCGAGTTCACCGAACTGCCACTGGACGGTTTCAAAGCCCAGTGGGCGCAGTCGCAGGGACTGACGTCCATGCCGATCGTCGTGCCCGAGGGCCACGAGCCGTGGTGCGGGTACCAGCCGGAGCTGCTCGACGGGCTGGTGTCGCCATGACCGCCGGGACCGATGACTGCTTCGCGGTGGTGACCAACAGTCTCGCGGCGTACTTCGCCGCGATCGGTGCCGACATCGTTGGCGTGCGCGCGAGTGACATTGAGCCGAAACCGTTTCAGCCGATTGTCACTGATTGGTCCGAGCACGTGCACGACGCGGTGGGCGGTGCCGAGTGAAAGGCGACCCCCTCAACACCCCGTGCCGCTGCGGCCACCCGCTGTGGCTGCACACCAACGGATGTATAGCCCGCGTCCCTGCCGGTAGCTCACAGATGCGCACCGCCCCGTGTGGGTGCGAGAGAACGCTGCTCTCAATCAACGGCGGTGCCGAATGAACCTCTTCTCCACCCTGCGCGCCGCGCACTACCTGGCCAGCGACATCCTGCCCGCGCTGCGCCGGTTCGCCGCGCCGGTGCCGGACGACGCCGACCCGTACGCCGAGCGGCTGGCGCGGGCGCACGCCGAACTGCCGGGCGCGGACTGCGGGCTGGGCGAGGCGGATGAGTGCCTGTGCGACCCCGACGGCGGGCTGTCGTGCGATACCTGCAGCAGCATTGCCGACATCGGCGCCGAAGCGCTGACGGAGCAGCTCGGCGTTGAGTCGATATTCCGCTCCGGTGGCCAGACGTCCGAGATGGGGCCGCGCCCGAAGCTGTCCGTGGCTCGACCGCCGTCCGCCGCCGACGAACCCGCCTTCATCGCGTGGCTCGCATCCGTGGACGCGCGCCTGGCCGCTATCCAGAACCATCTGACCTCCGCAGCGCCGGGCGCCACCTTCACGCCCGATGCCGCTCCGGAGAGCCCCGCGCCGGACACGGGCGCTGGCG
Organism: Mycobacterium sp. ML4; assembly: GCF_054515735.1. Lineage (NCBI taxonomy): Bacteria > Bacillati > Actinomycetota > Actinomycetes > Mycobacteriales > Mycobacteriaceae > Mycobacterium > Mycobacterium sp. ML4. The sequence goes on along the minus strand of NZ_JBTNSY010000035.1, from coordinate 46,002 downwards.
CGGGGCACCCGGGCTTTCCGAACTGGTGCGCGGCCGAGATGCGGCAGGTTGCCGACATCCTGCTCACCGCCGATTCACCGTTTGCGCTCGGCTACGCCAACGACCTACGGAGCGCGGCCGACGCACTGGGTAACGACGACCCCGGCTCGGAGCGGGTGTCGTGGCCGTGGCCTGAAGAAATCGAACGCCGCAAGTAAGAAGCCCCCGGCCGTGTCCGCGCGACCGAGGGCCAACCCAACAGAGAAAGGGCTCTGATGAGTAGTACCAACGATATCCGACTGCGGGCAGGTGCGTCGTGAGCGCCACCATCCCCGGCTGGACCGCCACCCTCGCCCGGCGATACTCACCCGTCGCAACCCTTGAGGCCACCGCCGACCGCATCTTCGCCGCACTGGAACACGGCAACCCGTGGCACTTGGCCGTCACAATGGCCGTGCTGGCGCTCGACCCGTATTACCCGATCGCTGAGCAGATGTTGGCGATCAACGCGGGACTGTTTGCGCTCGACTTCGACGAGGCCGAAGTGGATATCGCGTTGTGGCGCGCAGAGATTGAGGCGCGGGCATGAGCGACATGGTGAACCACCCGCCGCACTACATGCGTGGGCCGACAGTGGAGCTACCCACACGTACCCGCGTCGTGGAATGTATCGAGGTGATCCGGTGGATCACTGATTTTCGCCTGGCAACCGCCATGAAGTACATCTGGCGAGTTGCGTTCGGCGGCAAGGAAAATGACCGCCAGGACATCGAGAAGGCCATTTGGTATCTGCGCGACTGGCTGGACAACAAGGTAGGAGATTCCAATGGGTGAGGTAGGCCCCAACCCCCGCCGCATTGAGGTCATTCCGGCTACGCCGCCCGTCCGCCGGCCCGCCCCTACCCCGGCACCAGCCCCCGTGAAGCCCCGCGAGCCAGAGAAGGTGCCCTTATGATCACCGTCGTTACCACACAGGATGAGCTGGATGCTGCACTGGCGTCCGGTGCGACTGATATCGATATTCGTTCGGAGCGCGGCGTTTGGCTTGAGATATCCGCCACCGACTCGGCGACGGTGACAGCCACCGACTCGGCGACGGTGACAGCCACCGACTCGGCGACGGTGACAGCCTACGACTCGGCGACGGTGACAGCCACCGGCTCGGCGACGGTGAGAGCCTACGGCTCGGCGACGGTGACAGCCACCGACTCGGCGACGGTGAGAGCCTACGGCTCGGCGACGGTGACAGCCACCGACTCGGCGACGGTGACAGCCTACGACTCGGCGACGGTGACAGCCACCGACTCGGCGACGGTGACAGCCTACGACTCGGCGACGGTGACAGCCGCGAAATATGTTGCCATACACCTGCACTCGCAGCGGGTAACTCTCGATGGCTGCGGCCACGTCATAGACCTCACCAGCATTGACCTCAACGATCCCCCGCAATGGTGCGACTACCGCGGTGTCAACGTTATCGACGGAATCGCCTACCTCTTCAAGGCGGTAGGCGACGACTGGAAGTCCGACTACGGAACCTCGTACCAGCCTGGTACCACACCTGATGCGCCGGACTGGTCTGTCACGCGGACCTGTGGGCAGGGGTTGCACTTCTGCGCACACCCGTTCGAGTCGCTCACCTACAAACCGGATGCGACCAGGTTTGTGAAATGCGGAGTGCGCCTTGATGAGATGGTCACCTTGGATGACAAGGTGAAGGCGAAACGTGTTGTGGTGCCGTGTGTCGAGGTGGATATCGACGGAAACGAGGTACCCGCATGACGCCCGACATCGAGATTGGCATGAACCACCAACAGCGCACCCTCCCCGCGACCGCCCAGTCCACCGACACCACGCTCCATCTCGCGCTGTGCCACAACTGCGGTTGCCACCGTTGGGTTTCCAGCTCCGACGCCGTTGAACGGTGGATGCACTGCCATTCGCACGGGGGTAACTCGTGAGCGCGCGGGCCAGCCAGGGCGCGGTTGTCGCCATCAAGAAATCGATTGAGTTCTCGTACCCAACCGGCAAGGGCCAAGAGATCTCTTGTGAACTACTCCCAATTGGGCCAGACCTTCGGGCACAGTGGTTAATTCGCTGCAACGGACACGAGCGCGTGTTCACCTACGAAGAGTTTGTAGAAACCGGCAAGGTGTGGGTTTCTCGGTCGCTCGAAGAGGTGGGCGCGTCGTGAAACTACCCCGGTACTGCCCCGTCTGCTGGGGCAAAGTCTACCCAACTGGCTGCGGACACATCGCCGGACACTTCGACTCCGCGCTCAGGGATCCCTGCCCAATGACCGGGGAGCCGTACCACTTGGCCGGAATCGGCCGCCGTCCGCGTCGTAGGAAGGTTGCATCTTGAGTTACGAACACGAACACGCCGAATGGGGCCGCGCTGTCCACGGCATGAGCGAGATGGAGCTTGCAGCAACGGAAGTCGACGTGCGGATGTCACAGGGGCTCGTGGGTGACCGGGAGGATGCGCGCTATGAGTGAGCCTCTCGCTGACGGCATCTACCCGGCGTCGCTCGGCTACTTCCCCGACCCGACGCGGCTGTCACCGAACGGCGCCAAGCGACTATTACCGCCCTCGACGCCCAGCAAGTTCGACGAGTACCGCAAGAACCCGCCGGGACCGAAACGTGTGTGGGACTTCGGAACCGTCGCGCACAAGCTGGTGCTCAACGAAGGCGATCAATTCCTGGTGCTGGACCCGGCCATCCACGGACTCAAGAAGGACGGCAGCCCGTCTGACAACCCGCGCGCAACGGCGGGCTGGAAAGAGGCCGAGACCCGGGCCCGCGCGGAGGGGCTGACGCCGATCCACGTGGACGACTACCACAAGGCCGTTGCCATGGCACAGAAGGTCCACCAGCACGAGACGGCCGGCCCGCTGCTGGCCAAGGGCGACGCCGAGCAGTGGCTGCTCTGGACCGATGAGCAGTCGGGCCAGAAGTTGCGCCAGCGGCTGGACTGGAAGACGCACGACGACGGCCGCCTGACGGTGGTCGAGTACAAGACCGCCGCGTGTGCGCACCCGGACGTTTTCGAGCGCAAAGCCTACGACCTCGGATACTTCCTGGCCTTCGCCTTCGCGGTGACAGGAGCAGCGGCACTGCTCAACGAATCACCCGCCTACCTGTTCGTCGTGCAGGAGAAGGAACCGCCCTACGACGTGGCTGTGTGTGAGCCCGACGCCGAGGCATTCCGCCTGGCTCACCAGCAGATGCAGCAGGCAATCGCCACCTATCAGCGATGCATGGAAACCGGCCAGTGGCCCGGCCATCCCGTTGGCATCAACACCATCTCCGTGCCCCCATGGGCATTCAAGAAACCCACCCTGACCGACCTACTTGAAGGAGCCGACCACCTATGACCGCCGCAGCCGAATACAAGCAGGTCGCCAAGCAGTCCGATCAGCCGAAGACCGTGGCGCAACTGCTCAAGGTGCTGACCCCGGAGATTGCCCGCGCGCTGCCGAAGGGGATGGACGCCGACCGGCTGGCCCGCATCGTCTCGACGGAGATTCGCAAGAGCCGCAACGCGAAGATGGCGGGCACCGCCAAGCACTCCCTCGAAGAGTGCACGTTTGAGTCCATCGCCGGCGCTCTGCTGACCGCTTCCGCACTCGGGCTTGAGCCCGGCATTATGGCCGAGGCGTACTTGATCCCCTACCGCGACAACGCCCGCCGCGTCGTGGAGTGCCAGCTGGTCATCGGCTATCAGGGCATCGTAAAGCTGTTCTGGCAGCACCCGCGCGCCGAGTTCATCGACACTCAAGTGGTCTACGAGCGCGACGAGTTCCGCTACAGCAAGGGCCTGAACCCGGTGCTTGAGCACACCCCGTTTCCCGGTGACATCGACGAGCGGGGCGAGGTCATCGCCTACTATGCGATCGCTAAAGCCAAGGGCGCGGCGGCGATCTGGGACGTGTTCACACCCAAGCAGATCGGACGGCTGCGCAACGGCAAAGTGGGCCCGTCGGGCAACATCGCTGACCCGCAGCGGTGGATGGAGCGCAAGACCGCACTCAAGCAGGTGCTCAAGCTGGCACCGAAGACCACGCGCCTGGATATGGCGTTGCGCTCGGATGAGAACGACGGCTCGCAGCTGTACCGCTCGCAAGGGATGCCGCTCCCGGCCGGTACGGGACTCGGCGCGGAGCATGAGTCCGACGACGGCGGCGACTACATCGAGGGCGACGTGTTGCCACCGGAGCCGGCCGCCGGCGAAATCCCCCTACCGCCGGAGCCAGCCGCCGCGCCGCCTGCTGACGTGAAGATGGCCAGCCGCCAGCAGATCACGCAGCTTAAGCAGATCCGCCAGGCCGAGAAGTACGACGCCGACGCCGACTGGTACGGCTACCTCGCGGACGCGTTCAGCATCAACGTCAGTGCAGACACCGCGCTCACCTACGAGCAGGCCAAGCAGATCATCGAGGCGTTCGGAGCTGGGCAGTGAGTGCCATCGAACTACCCTCCCCCCGAATGACCCTCGTCGACCACGGAGTTGAGCACGGCATCCAGTGGGTCACCTGCCAAGCACCGCTCTTCGGGGCGGTCAACGGCTACGTGAAGATCCCCGCCGGCCACCACTGGCATGGTTTGGACTACGACGAGATCGACGTTGAGGTCCACGGTGGCCTGACCTACGGCGGTGGGCCGAGTGGCTGGATTGGATTCGACTGCCTGCACTGCGGCGACTTCTGGCCTGGGTCGCCCAGATACGGCGGCGAGTCACTGCCTTCAGATCGGGAGTGGACCGACGAGATGGTGGTGGAAGAAGCGCGCTCACTGGCCCGCAAGGTCGCTGCAGCCGCGTACGAGAACGCCGAGCTGTCGGGATCATGCGCCGCATTGGAGACGGAGTAATGACCGCCGAACCCCGCATCCCCGCCGAGCATTACGTCATTGCCGACCGGCTCGTTGCCGAACTCGGCGAACTGCGTCCGCACGAGCTGAACCTGCCATACGCCAAGGCCAAGCTCGCCATCGCCGACATTCACGCGCGGCTGGCGCAGTGCCAGCCCATGGTCGGGAATGTCTATGTCAGAAACGCCGTCGTCAACAACCAACCAACCGAAGGGATCTGAACACCGTGCCAATCATCAAGGACATGCCCGCCGACATCCCGACCACGAATGCGCTCGCGTCGATTCCGGACGACCTGCTTGGCCCAGCGCCGGCCACCATCCGCATGTCCGGCAAGGACATGCTTGTCATGGACAGGCCGCCAGAGATGGGCGAGTTCGTCAAGATGGAAGTGACGATGCGGTGCAAGAACGACGGCCGCACACTGCTGGCCGATGGCGGGATAGAGCATTACCGCGTAATGACTTTCGTCGCAGCCAAGGTCACCACCGAGCCGTATAAGCCTGAGCCCGAGGACACCCCGCCGCCCAACGATGATCCGGCGATGTTCGACGAGGACGGCAACATCCCCGACGACGGAGACGAGCTGGAGGACATCGCGCCGGACAGCGGGCTTGACGAGTTCGACCCCGAGTTCAGTCACAACGGGAAGTAGCCATGACAGAGGGTGCGAAACAGCGCATGGGCGACGGAATCTGGTTAGACCAAATCCCACACGAGCCAGCCCCGGTGAACTGTGTTGAGTGCGCAAACCCTCTACTTCCGTTGCACGCGATGTGCGCAGTTGTCGGGGGCGAGCCAGTAACACCACTGTGCCGCGCGTGCTTTGAGAGCCTGACGGACGGTGCGGCATGACTGATACGGAGCAGGTTCTCCAAGCTGTTCTTGAGCAACCGTTGGGGCTCTTGTCTTACTGGGAAAGCAAACCGGGCCGGGTTCAGGCTGACGTGGAGACGGTGCTTGAGAAAGCAATAGCGGGGCTGCCATGACCCTCAACGTCCTCTCCCTGTTTGCCGGAATAGGCGGCCTCGAACTCGGCCTCGAACGCGCCGGGATGACCGTCGTCGGGCAAGTCGAAATCAACCCGTTCTGCCGGCAAGTCCTCGCCAAGCACTGGCCTGACGTTCCCCGGCACGACGATGTACGCACCGCGGTTGAGTGGTGGGAAAGCGAGACACGGCCTGATGTCGACATCATCTGTGGGGGATTCCCCTGCCAGCCATTCTCCCTCGCAGGGCGCCGTAACGGCCTCGCTGATGAGCGGTGGGGATGGCCGTGGATGCGGGACGTTATTGACGCTGTTCGACCTCGATACGTCCTCATCGAAAACGTGGCAGCGCTGCTTAGGGACGCTGAAGCAATTTCGATCGTTCTCGGCGACCTTTCCAGCCTCGGGTTCGATGCGGAGTGGGATGTTGTATCAGCGTGCTCGGTGGGTGCCCCACACCGACGCCGACGCCTGTTCGTTGTGGCGTACCCCTGTGGCTCGGGATTACAAGGGCTACACCAAACGCGAGGGCGAGTCGATCTGCAATCAGTTGCGCCGCTTGTACGGCGGGACTGGGCGCCCGAACCCGCGTTGGATCGAGTGGCTTATGGGATTCCCCGTCGGCTGGTGCGTGATGACATCCAAGCCCTCGGAAACGCCGTAGTTCCACAGGTATCTGAGCACATCGGCCGCCAGATCATCGCCGCGAACGAGGTGGCCGCGTGACCCACCTCGACAGCAGTTCGCGTACCACGGTCGACACGTCGCGGCCTTCGAGCGCCGCTTTGTCTTTCGCGGCCGACCAGAGTTCGTCGTCGATGCGGACATTCCGCAGCGTGGTTCCCCTAGGCAACGGCGGATTCCATGTCGTTAACGATCGCGCGGACCAGTTCCGCGTCAGCCTCGGTGGTGCGGACAATCATCGGGCCGCCGACGCCGGCTGGGCGGTTTGGCCGATGGACACTGAACGCGGGACGGCGGCCAAGGTTTTTTGCGTGGCGATCGTAGATGCGGTCGAAGTGCTCGGAGTTGTATGCCGCGCTGCTGATAAGAAACTCGATTCCCATATCCGTAGTGTACCTACACGTGTACCTACACGCAAGGGGGTTTCGGCATGACTGTCACTGACATTTCCCCTGAGGCTGCCGAGTTGGAGCGTCTACGTGATGAGAACGCGGAGCTTCACCTGCGGGTCATGGAGCTTGAAGCGGCGAACCGGGAGTTGGTTACGGAGTTGGCATGGAACAACGGAGGCATCAGTGAGTGAGCTGATCGGCGGTAAGTGGACTCCTGTCGAACCCCTGGCAGTGATGTGGAATCCGGAGTCTGACACCGACTACCAGGTGATCACCATCCAGATCGCCGACCACTACGGAATGAATGCCCACAGGGAGGCGTCAGTGAGTGACCGGGTTGACGTGGTAGCGCAAGCGATCTGGCGGGCTGGCTACCCACGCGAGAGCGACGGGCGGACGTGGCACGACCTTGTCAACAAGCGGTACTTCCGCGCAATGGCCCAAGCCGCTATCGACGCACTCGAACTCACCACCGAGGAATGGGGATACTCGTGGGCTCCGGGTAAGGAATGCGAGGGGCTCCACGCGGGTGAGTCGCTGGAAGAAGCTCAGCGAATCATCGACGCACTCAACGGCCTATACCCCGCTGCCCCCAACTTGCGATACCCAGTTTCCCGTCTGGTGTCTCCGTGGGTACGGAAGGACAACAGCGATGAGTGACGACATCATCGCCCGCGCCGAAGCCGCGCTGGAAGGCGTCACAGACGGGCCGTGGGTTTCCGAATACTCAGGCGAGCAGGGCAACTGCGTTATCCCGCACGACGCCCAGTCGACGCGGGAAGCCGTCTGCACTACCCATCTGTACTACCAGGCGGCCGACGCCGCGTTCATCGCTGCTGCTCGTTCTCTTGTCCCTGAGTTGGTTGCTGAGCTGAAAACCACACGGGCGCAACTGGAAACCCTGCGGGCCGGACTGACGCGCGTCGAGCACTTCGCGCGGATCGTGGCACACACCACCCGTCACGACAAAGAACGGTACTGGCTGGACCTACTTGCGTTGATTGAGCGAGCGGAGGTCGCTGATGTCTGACATCCGCGCGCTGATGATCGAAGCGCTACGCGACACACCAGACCTCGTGGCGCACCGCTTCATCGACACAGACGGAGAGTGGTCATTCAAGCTCCACGGCGTTGACGAAGTGGCCGAGCGCGCCACCGACGCCATCCTTGCCGCGCCTGGTGTCACCACCATCGCATTACCAGAACCCACCAGCACCCGCGAGGACGATCAGGACGACGAATCAGCGCACCGACTCGGGTGGCAGAACGGAAGCCCCTACTACATAACGCAATGGGGTTATCCGAATGAAGTTCAAATCGCCTACGACGGAGAGGCGCTTGAGCCGATAGACGTCAACGAGGCCCGCTTCCTCGCTGCTGCTTTGTTGGCGGCTGCGGATGCGGCAGAGGCGGTTACTGATGCCTGAGCGCCGCTACGTGTACCGCGTCGTCGTCGACCACTGGCCCACGCCAGACGGGAAACCGTTCGCCGACCAGCCACTGGATTGGTGGGAGTTAATCGCGGCCTGCGCAACCAATAAGCACGCCGATCCTGAATGCTCCTGCCCCTCGTGGCTTCCCGAGAACTTGACCAAGTATCTGGCGTACCCAGCGAGCTACGACTGCCCCGCATATCTCGACCAACCCAAGTACACCCGCCGTGTTGGTGACGACGGCGAAACGCCCGACTACGCAACCGGTTACCCAGGAGCGCCTGGCTACGACGTCATCGCCGTGCCTATCGCGCCAACACGCCGATTCATGCAACACAGCGGTCCGGCCGCGATGGCCAAGCAGCTCTGCGAGTGGGGCTGCCGGGCGCACGTGGAACGCGCGGAGGTCGGAGCATGGGAGGCGGCGAACAATGGCTAAGCCCTACGCCTACATGTGCACCTTGTGCGACCACCTCGCCACCAGTCACCGGGCAATCCCAGGCGCCGCCATCGTCGAGGGGCCATACGCCTGCACCTACACCGGCTGCACCTGCGAAATCAGCCAAACCACACCGTTATACGGGATGGACGAGGCCACTTACAACATCAGGTACAGGCCAGAGGCGGTGAACAATGGCTGACGACAAACAGGAACGCCGACGCACCGGATCTGAACGCAGACAACGAACCACAGTCGTCGCGGTGCGGCTCCTACCGACCGAGCGGGCGGCACTGCAGGTGGTGGCCAGCCAACGCGGCGTCAGCATCTCCGAGTTGGTTCGGGCTAGCGCACTGGCGGAAGCGCAGAAGGCGGCGGTGGGGAATGACTGAGCCGCAAAGCACAGACCTCAAGGCTATTATGCGATCCCACCAACAGATCCTCGACGTCTGCAACGACCCCGACCTCAACGGCGACCAAAAGCTGTTCGCAGTCCTCGCACTAGCGGTCATCCACGAGCGCAGAGCCGCTGGCCGCAAAAGCGTGAAACACCGCAGCATCTTCCGCTCAATAGCCGCCCTCAGCAACAAGCCGGATCCCAACTGGTGGATACGCCGAGTCATCGAAAAGGACATCCCGCGCTACGACTGCCCACCACCGCCAGACGACGGCTGCCTCGCTCCCATGATCCAGCGCGAAGGCCCCTGCGGAAAACGTGCCATCGTTAGAGGCCAGGACCGTGATCCGCTCACCGGCGAAGCAACCCCGTACGCATTCTGCTCGCGCCACCGAAACCACCGCGACGACTGGCAAATACAACAGAACCTAAAGCAGTGGGTCGAAAACGGGCGCCCCTCCCCGCCGCCCAACGCCGGCGGCATCCTCCGGCGCTACCTCGACACCGACTGGGACCACCTCTACCGATGGGCCGCCCCCTACATCACGCCACTCGAAGGCGCGAAGCCGCCTACCCTGCCAAAGCCGAACCTGCGACTCATCACAGGAGGCGACAGTGCCTGAGCGAATCCAACTGCGCCGCACCAAAGGCGGTCAGAAACCCGAAGGCGCGATCGTCGTCGCCCGGCCGAGCAAGTGGGGCAACCCGTACACCATCGCGATGATGCGCGAACGGATCAACGCCGTGAAAGAAGCCCTCGGTACCACTGATACAGACCTCGATCCGCGGCAGATGGCTGTCGAAGCATTCCGCTGCGACCTAACCTACGGGCCCGACTCGATCTGGTGGTGGTTCGGGCCACTCCGGATAACCGGTGATCTGCAAGAGCTCCGCGGCCGTGACCTCTGCTGCTGGTGCAGGCTCGACCAGCCGTGCCACGCGGATGTGTTGTTGGAGTTGGCCAATGCCTGAGCCGTACTACACCGACGAGCAGGTCACACTGTTCCTGGGCGACTGCCTCGACGTCACCGACTGGCTGCAAGCTGATGTGCTGGTCACAGACCCGCCATATGGGCGCGGATGGCGGCAAGGCGCGAACATGAACCAGAGTCGAAACAGTCGCCCACACGATGGCATTCAGAACGATCATGACACCACCACGCGCGACGCCACACTGACGCTCTGGGGAAAAGAGCGGCCCGCTATCGCGTTTGGATCGCCACACATTGCCGCACCAAAAGGCATTCGCCAGACACTCATCTGGAAGAAACCGGTCGACTCAGGCGTGGTCGGTTCCACACTCGGGTACAGGACCGACTACGAGCTGATATTCCTACTCGGACAACATGTTCAACGCCCAGCGGCGCGCTCGTCCATCCTTGAAAGTCGCTGCGGGACTCGGCGCTATAACCCAGTTGCGGGCGGCAGGGGACACCCCCATTCCAAGCATGTGGCCATCCTCGAGCAGCTCATCGAATGGACGAACGGCACCGTCGCCGACCCCTTCGCCGGTTCCGGCTCCACCCTCATCGCCGCCCGCAACCTCGGCCGCCGCGCCATCGGTGTCGAAATCGAAGAACGCTACTGCGAAATCATCGCTAAGCGTCTTGACCAGATGTGCCTGGACTTCGGGAGCGGCGCATGACCACCCGTGAGGAGCGTGCACGCCGGTACCGGGCGGGGTTGTGCGTCACGTGCGGGGAGAAGCCGTACAGCGCAGGGCGGCCACGGTGTGTGACACCTGCCATCGGGCGCATGTGACGCCATTTGAGCCGGGACTAACGAGACGACAGGAGATGAAATAGGTGGCGCTGCAATGGATTCGCCTCGACACGACTTTTCCGGAGAACCCGAAAATCATGGAGCTTGTCGACTCCAATCAACACCGCGTGGTCGTCGCGCACGTCTCGATGATGTGTCATATCGGCAAGACGGAGACGGACGGCTATTTCCCAGAGGGCGCACTTCGCCGATACGCGATCACGAAGAAAGATGCCTACGCCGCAACGGATGTCGGGCTATGGGTGCCGAGGCCCAGTGGCTTCGCGATCAACGACTGGGCGGGCCACAACCCCGTCGACGCTGCCGCCCAGGCGCGCAGTGACAAGGCCAGTAGGGCTGCCCGCAAGCGGTGGGACCAAGAGAAGGGACGCGGCGATGAAGCTGCCAGTTAGCACATGCCCCAAGCATTCCCAAGCATCCAATCGAGCATATGCCCCAGCGATGCTCAGCGATGCTCCAGGCAATGCACATACAGACAGACAGACTTACAAACATCAACTCACCCTGAGTGACTATCCCCGGCTTGAGAACGCGCGCAGGGGGGCAGCACGAATTTCGCCACTCAGGGGTGAAAGCGCGACACCGGCCGCGCTGCGCGCGAGCCTGATCGGAGTTTCCCATGCCTGACCGCGACCGATTCGCCTCAATGGCCGACCTCGACGACACCGGCAACGCCCACCTCGCCCCGGCCGCCCGTGCCCGCTGCCCGCTCTGCGACGACGACGGTTACCGACTCCCGGCCCGGCGCGTGATCTGCGACCACAAGCGCCACGAGAACGTCGGCCGGGCCCAGCGTGAGCACATCCGGAAGATGTTGGCGAAGGGGAAGAAATGACCGCCGTAGAACGATTCTCAGCCACGCAAGACCCCTCCCCAGTGTCATCTATCCAGACCACCCCTGAAAATCGCTCAGCGCGCGACAGAAGCACGGAAAACCACGTCTGCTGCGCCAGCTGCGGGGCGTGGTGGACAGGATTGGCCGCTGCGCACTGCTCCGGGTGCCACCAGAGCTTCACGTCGGTGGGCGCGTTCGACCGCCACCGCAAGGGCTTCGAGTGCTGCGACCCGGAGACGTTGCGGACGGAATCGGGCGAACCCGCGTTCGTCGTCGCCGACCGATCCTGGCCCGGCTGGTCGCTGCCCGGCACGTGGGAAGGGCCACGAAAATGACCACCGAAGCAGCCACCCTGCAAGCCCTCGACTGGACCGACTACCGCTGCGCCTGCGCCCACCACCCCGGCGGCTGCACCAATCGCGCGGGCTACGTCGTGTCCATCCACGCCGTGCACCACTGCAACGACGCGAGGCTTGACCCGTTCGGCAACTACGTCGAGGTCCGCTGCGCCGAATGCGTGCGCCGGTTACAGGTCCATGTTCGCGACGCCCTGGCCCGGCTCGCACCGTGGGGCAGCCCGCCATGCCAGAGCTGCCGGGCACCCATCACGCGGGTGTCCGATGTCGTCCGTTCCGTCGAAAGGTTGGGCCAGTCATGCCGTTGAAACACCTGCGCGTCTGCGATCACTGCGACAAAGTCCGCTGGGCCCCGTGTGGCGTCTCATGCCGCGTGCCGTTCGAGGGTGACCCGAAATCGTGGCTGGACAACATGCAGCACGGGGCCGGGGAGATGCTGCGGGGGCCGGTGACGCGATGAGTGACCGCTTCCGCATCCACAAGACCGACGCGCCGGTGTTTCCGTGGGCGATGGACTATCCGGCGGGATTCTCTGACGGCCCTTGCGGTGTCGCGTGCAGCTCGTTTGAGTTCGCGGTGGCCGAGTTCATCAAGGCGGCAGACCGGCAGTGCCCGATGTGCCTGCGCGGCGCGGTGGTGGACACCGACTGGGGATGGAAGTGCGAGGCGTGCGGCTCGTACGACGTCGCGGTGGGCTGCGTTGGGCCGGAGGTGGTGCGGTGAGCTACGACAACGGCCTTTGCGACGACGGCCCCGAATGCCCGTATCGGCCAGTGTGGACGCTCGAACACCGAGGCTTCACCCCGACTCACGAACTGGCATGTGACGCACACCTTGCGACGCGAACGCGAGCGCTGATCGAAGCTAATCACGGCGGCACTGTCATGGTGCGCCGCTGGGGGGTCTGGCCGTGAGCATCATTCTGGGCCTCGACCCGTCGCTCACTAGTTGCGGCGTCGCCATCCTCCGCGACGGCCGCCCGATTCTCCTGCGCTCGATCGGCACCAGCCCTGACATCAAGGACTGGGAGCACCGCGTGCGCCGGATCACCCGCCAGACATGGAACATTGTGCGGCTCATCGAGACAACGCTGGCCAAGCGTGTCGGGCCGGGTGTGCTGCCGGACCTCGCGATGATCGAAGCGCCGCTGACGTTCGACACCGGCGGAGATGCCTACGACCGGTACGCGCTGTTCGTCGAGCTGATGCGGCAGCTGCAGCACTGGAAGACGCCGGCCGTAGTGGTCAACAACCTCACGCGCTGCAAGTGGGCCACCGGCAAGGGCGGCAAGAGCAGCAAGGAAATCACACGCGCGCAGCACAAGCGCGAGGTCATGCTGGCCGTGCGGGAGACATGGGCGCCGTGGGCCGCGCACATCACCAACGACGATATTGGCGATGCCTTGACCCTTGCCGAGGCCGGAGCGCGGTATCTCGGTGAACCCCTTCACTTTCCGCCGCGCAGACGGCATATCGAAGCCATGCACAACTCGATCGACTGGCCAGAAGGGATTGCCCAACGTGCGAACGTGTGAGCTGCCAGATTGCGACCGGAAGCAAGACATCCCGCAGCAGAATCGACGACGCCCCACCTCTGACAATCAAACCTTCCACCGCTGGCTACCCACCGACGATGACATCTACGGCAGCCTGTTTGGGCCACAAGCGTTGGCGGCGCGCATGTTTGGGCGGCTCAATCCGCATTGGTATCTCAACGGGGGCGACAAGCAGTGAGCGACCTAGATCGGCTGCAAGAGCTGCTGATTGAGCAGTATGCGACCTGGCGCACGAACCCAGCCATCGACCTTAATGACCCAACCGTGAAGTTCGTGGGCGACCTCGCGCAACTCGTCATTGGCCTGGTCGCCATCCAACAAGGGACCGAGCGCCGCGTTAGCCGCGCCGAGAAGTGCTGCCCGAGCTACCCGAACGGCCCGCAGTGGGGACATGAATGGAGCTGCCCAAAATGCCCAGACTGACGCCGCCGGCTGGTGCGACTGACGAAAGCGAGGGCCAGTGACCCAGTGCCAGTCCTGCACCGCCGAGGCGACCCTGTTCATCTGCCCGCGCTGCATCGACGAGTTCCGCGCAGCCCTACGCTCTCTCGCGTTCGGCCCCATGGTCGCCGGCCGCCCGACCGCGGGCCTGCTCGACGCGCTCAATGACGTGGTGACGCGCCAGACGTGCCTCGGTGGCGGCGGTGGTCATCGCAAGCGCGGGGATGAACTTCCCGATCCTTTCGAGCCCGATGCCGCCGACAGCACCGCCGACAAAGAAAAGCTGACGCGCCAGGGCCAGGCGAGCAGGCTACTGCGCGAGGCTCGCAACACGCTGACCACCATCGTGCGCGACGTGCTCGAAACGCGCGGCGTCGAGATCCGCCGGGCGTTCAAGGTGGTCGACCGCGACACGGCCGGACCGCTGCTGCCTGGGTGGCGACGTGCTGGGAATGATTGGCGGCCAACGTTGCCCGAGATCGCGAATTGGCTTGCGGTGCACGTGCATTCGCTGGCGTGTGACGAGTCGGCCGGACAGTGGAAGCGTGATGCTGACGGGCTGGTCAAGAAAATCGAGAAGGTGATTGACCGGCCTCCGGCACCGCGATTCTGTGGGCAGTGCGACACGAAGATTGACCGGAAAATCTGCGGGCTGATGCTCTATGCGCGCCGGGAAGCGATCGAGGTCACCTGCTCAAATCCGGTGTGCCGCACCACGCACAATATTGAGGCGCTCTATAACCGTTGGCGCAATGCCATTGACTACCAGATCGTTTCGCGCGATGAGATGATCGGCAACCAGCGCGCGGCGAATCCCGAGCTGCACAACACCGGGATCATGGGCGCGCTCGACGAAGAGGTCCGCTGGCAGACGTTCAACCGCTGGATTCGCGACGGGCATCTGCGGCCGGTGCGCTACCTGCGCCCGAACGGCCGTCGCGGGTTCTTCCGGCATGGTCCCGAGGATGAGCCCGAATACCGCGTGGGCGATGTGCGGCGGGTGCGGCGCAAGATGGCGCAGAGCAATCCGGTGCCGCGAAAGTCAGGGGTGAAGGCGTGAGCGCCTGCGACAGAACCTGCGAATCACAGTGCGACGGTTGCCATGACCTCGACAACTGCGTACCCGCCACCACCCAGTACGGAGACCTGATTCTCTGCACGGCCTGCCGCGCGAAGTACCCCGCGTGGCAGCCCTGGCGAATCGACCCGGAAACCGGCGAATACATCGACATCTACCCACCAGGTAGTTGACCGTCCGCATGATTATCGGCGAAAGATGGAGATGACGAGCAAACTGCATTACAGCGACGATCAGGTGACGCTGTATCTGGGCGACGCACTATCGGTGATCCGCGAATTGCCAGACGGTGCTGTCGACTGTGTCGTCACCAGCCCCCCGTACTACTCGCTACGGGATTACGGCGTCGAAGGCCAGTATGGGCTGGAAGCGTCCCCGACCGAATATGTCGAGACCATGCGCGCAGTCTTCGCCGAGCTCCGCCGCGTCCTAGCCGACGACGGCACACTCTGGCTCAACCTCGGAGACTCGTACTACAGCGGTCGCGGCAACCCTGGCAAAGGGTCGGTAGACCGCAAGAATCGGTCTCGTCGCGGATGGGCTCGCCCGCTAGATAAGCCGGGGCAATCGTGGGCCAAACCTAAAGAGCTGCTCGGCATTCCGTGGCGCGTTAGCCAGGCGTTGACGGCAGACGGATGGCGACTCCGCAGCGCCATCACCTGGCACAAGGTGGGTGCCCTGCCTGAACCAACCGCGAAGGACCGACCGAACAACGATTGCGAGATGGTGTTCCTCTTGGTCAAGTCGCGCAACTACTGGTTCGATCCGGAGTCCGCGAATCTTGGTGCGGTGTGGTCAATTCCAGTCGAACGGGCACGTCCCGGCCATCCGGCACCGATGCCGATCGCCCTTGCGGAGCAGTGCATTACTGCCGGATGCAAGCCGAGCGGTGCAGTGCTCGACCCATTCGGCGGCGCAGGGGCGACCGGGGTGGCTGCGCTCAACCTCGGTCATCGCTACGTCGGTATCGATATCAAGCCGGAGTATGTCGAGCTTGCCCGTTGCCGGTTGCAGCAAAGATCGCTGGAATGCCCAGCCTGACATATGACCACCTACCCGGCGAGATACAGGAGAGGCAACGATGAGCGATTGGCACGGCACGACAGGTCGCGACGACCTGGTGGGCGGCGGTGATGGTACTCAATACAGTACGACTATTGAGGGCATCACGCTCTGCTCTACCAAGCCCTTCACGGACGACGAAAAGCATGCTCTCGCCGAGTATTTCCGGCTGCTCCACGAGAAGCGTGGAGTCGACGCGGAAGTCGAACGCCGTCGCGGACTGATCGTGTTGCGTGACGAGGACGGCGAAATAGCGGACACATACATGGCCGACTGCGCCTGCAACCATGCCTGGGAAACCCACCCGGACACGGGCTGCTCTGGCCTCGACAGCTACGGCTGCGAATGCGAATGCCCCGGCTACGAACCGAACGACATCTGTGACGAGGACGACCAGTGAGACTTGTCGTATGTCCCCTCGACAGCTGTCGCGACCCCAGCCACCGTGGCAAGCCGGGTGTCGTCCACACACCGCGCGGCCTGGGGCCGAACAGGTTAAGCGCGGTGGCTGCCGTCAACTCACGCAGCCACCCGCCAACGGTCCATGAGGACGACGATGAGGGCGATTGCGTGGCCTGCGGCGGTCCCTGCGAATTGTAAGTGCAGCAAACCACTACTTAACGCAAGAACGGAGGATCGGTAGTGCTCATCGGGTTGGCGAAGCTCGCGCTACTCCTGTTCATCGCATGGCAGATACACCAGATGATCTGGCACGACCCACAGTCGTGGACCTGACAGGAAGGAGTGATGATGGGTAATCCGCCGGCGGCACTACCGGCGCGCCGGTTCATGACACAATGGCCGATTCTGTCAGAAAGCTGCTATCCTGCCGATGAACCGCGTATGGGACGTTTGCCGTCCCCGGAATCCGGTTCCCGCGCCGCCACTGCCGAGCAGGGCGGCGCGTTGCGTTACCAACAGCCGACCCCCCAGGAGCGACCTTTGTCGACCGCACTCGTGCCCATTCCGCAGCCCGATCAGGCGGCCGTCGAGATCATCGCCCAGGCGCTCGCCGGCGGATTGACTCACCCGGGCGACGAGAAGACCGGCGCCATCGTGCTTCCACTGCCGATGTTCCGCACGTCGAACATCCCGCCGGAGATGGCCGCGCACTTCGCACAAGAAGCCGGCCTGCCGCATGCCGACATCGCCAGGCTGACCGCCGAGGCGATCGTGCACACGCTCAGTCAGAGCAACAAGGTGGTCGTCGACACCGCCGAGCTGAACCGGCTGCGCACGGTGGACGCCGCGGCTGAGCCGGAACGCAAACGACCGGTGCACTTCCACTGCCACTGTGGAGCGCCGCTGGTGAACCTCAACGTGACCGATCTCGACACCGACAAGCCCAAGGTGTTCGGCCGCCAGCTCGTCACCGCGCTGCAGCAGTTGCATCCGGACTGTGCGCTGGGGCACCGGCCGCCGGAGGTGAGCTGATGCCCCACATGGTCGTGACCGTCGACGATGAGACCCGCTTCGACGGCGAGATTGCAGACTGGCAGCTACCCGAGCGGCCCGAGGTGTTCCCGTCGGCGGTGCGAGCAGCCTTCGACCCAAGCATCCCGCCGACGCCGATGGCCAAACTGTTCATGCTGACCATGCTGGTGCAACTGATCATGAGCACACTGGAAAACCCGAAGCTGCAGCCGCTCGAGGTGGACATGCAACTGCGGGGCCCGGGTTGCTTCACCCTGACCGTGGACACGCCGGCACCGGCAACACCAGCGCTCGAGGCAGGAGCCGACCAGTGAGCACACTCGACGAACTGCGCCAGGAAGTCGACGCCAAACACCCGCACGTTCCGATCGGGCTCAGCGACGGCACCGAGGCGGTACTGACCCCACTGCTACGCCTGCCGCAGACGGTGCGCGA
The DNA here is from genome assembly GCF_054515735.1 of Mycobacterium sp. ML4. NCBI lineage: Bacteria > Bacillati > Actinomycetota > Actinomycetes > Mycobacteriales > Mycobacteriaceae > Mycobacterium > Mycobacterium sp. ML4. The sequence continues at coordinate 27,839 of NZ_JBTNSY010000035.1, read as the reverse complement.
CACGGTCATGGCCAAGCTCGCAGACCTCGACAGCCAGGACGCCAGCGTGGACGAGCAGGCCAACCGGCAGGCACACATCGCTGCCGACGTGCTGCGACTGGTGGCCGACAAGGGCGAGCAGCTGGTGGCCGAACTCGACGGTGACATGGTGCTGACCATGAAGGTGCTGGGCAAGTGGCGGGCGTAGCCGTCATCGCCAGCACGATTCAACGGGCCACGCTGATTACGCGCCGCATGGTTCAGCCTGGTGTCATTGCCATGTCGCCGCGCAGCATCCGGCGCGGAGCGGGTCGTGGTCTCACCCTGACCGAGGTGCTGGTCGACGACAGTGCGTGGCCACTGGCTCCGGACGTGCGAGCCGCCATCGAGCCATGCCTGATCGCAAGCAATGGGGGCATCCACCACTACCATGGCAACAGCCAAGCGCAAGACGCAGACTGAACTCGGGCTCGGCTGGCGACACCGCCAAGCAGCGGACAACCTACGGGACAACCACCGCGACGGCTGCCCGTGCGACTGGTGTGGTCGGCCGATGTTTCGGGACCGGACGAGGAACTGGGACTACGACCCGGCGTCTACCAATCCGATCAGTGGAGTGCTGCAGGCAGACCACTCGAAGATGACCAGGTCAGAGGCCATTCGACGAGGGTTGCCGATCCCACTGCCCGACCGACTGCTGCATGGTGAGTGCAACCGACAACGTGCAGATGGGCGCAACGACCACCTCGCTGCATCAGGCAAGAGTGCAGCACCGACGATGACAGAGCTCTACATGCCATGGCCGACAACGTTCAGTGCATGATGGTAAGCGATATGCATTGCGGCACAACGGCATTACCGACCATGGTGTGTGCCAAATGTGTTGCAGCACAGTGCGATCCGGCGGTGTGTGTATTGCCATGCGATGCAACAACATTCGGGCAAGGCAGGCTCGCGAAATGCGTTGGTGCACAACGGGATAGGCTCTGTCAGAATTATCAGACCGGGGGGGGTGTCGAGTCGCGCGACGAACGTCGCGACTTTTTCACACACGGGGCGAAAGTTGTTGCAACATATGGCTTTTCGCACGCCAATCGCATTGCGGCACAACGGATTTCGTGCACGCGCACTAGCGCCAGCAAACACGGTGCAACGCACAGCCATTCGCGACGAAATGCGTTGCAAAACAACGGATTTCAGCGTTAGATGGTTGCGCGAAAGTCCACTGCCGCAACACCTTCGGCGGGTGACCGTTTGGTGGCTGAGCTGGCCAAGGATGATGACCCGTTCGCGATCACGCTGCTGATCGAAGAGGCCGCGCAGGTGGCCAACTTCCTTGAGCGGTTGCGACCGGTGCTCAACGGCGAGCGAACCGCGTGGCTCGAGGTGAAGCTGCCCGCGAAGACGGTGGAGGTGGTGGTGACGAATCCGCTCGTTCAGTACCGCCAGCTTTCCGAGCACCTGCGCAAGCTGATGGTGACGATTCACTCCCAGCGCGCGTCGATTCCCGGCGATCCCGATGACGGCGACGACCCTACCGCGGTCTGAGTCGGCGCCGGCCGAGCATCCCTGGCCGGAGTTCGTCGGTGCGTGGCCCCGGCTTCGCGGCCGGCAGGAGCCGGAGTTTGAGTCGCGGCACCCGGGCGATGAGTCTGAGGGTGACCGGTGCGCGGAGTTCGGCTACAACATGGCCCGCTCGCACGGGACCAAGACGCGCTGCATGCCGTGGCAGTGGTCGACGATCCGCGGCATCGTGTCGCTGCAGCCGCCCAACGAGTACGGCGAGCGCGTCTGGACTCACCGCGACGTGTGCATCGAGGCCACCCGTCAGCAGGGCAAGACGCTGATCGTCGTGCTGCTGATCCTGTTCTACCTGTTCGTGGTGCCGGTCGTCGGCCGGTCGCGACCGCTGAAGATCGTCTACACCGCGCAGCGCTGGTCGACCGCCAAGGACGTGTTCGACCGCGTCGTCAAGGTGATCAACCGGGTGCCGCATCTCAAGCGCAAACTGGCCAGGCCGCCGTCGACCCGGGCGAACCACGGCGTGATCGAGGTGGTGACGCGGCGCGACCGCAACAGCAAGCCGATCGAGACGGCGGTGGCCGAGTTCGCGCCGCGCTCTCAGGAGTTCGGCCGTGGCGTCACCGAGTTGGACATCCTGTTCCTTGACGAGGCGTACGACATCGACCCCGGCATTGAGAACGACCTGACGGGCGCGCAGTCGGCCTCGGAGAACCCTCAGACCATCTACCTCTCGACGCCGCCGGTGTTCTTGAAGCACCCGAAGTGTCAGAGCCTCGCGGACATGCACCGGCTGGGCCACGCGCGGGCGGCGGACCTGTTCTACCAACTGTTCGGCGCACCGCGGCACATGTCGCGCGATGAACCGGAGACCTGGATGACGGCGCAGCCGTCGTTCGGGGTCGCGACGGACGAACGCGAGATCCGCAGCAAGCGGCAGAAGGCGAAGACGGTTGTCAAGCGAGCGATTTTCGACGCCGACTATTGCGGCTGGGGCGACTACCCGCCGCCGGAGCGCGAAGAGGATTCGGAGATTCCGGCCGAGCAGTGGCTGGGCATGCGCACCGAGATCGTCGGGGCGCCGGTGCTGACCGGTAGCCCGGCCGTGGGTCTGGCGCTGGACAGCTCGAGCGGCATCTGGCGCGTGACGGCGGCGTGGCGCACCGAGGCGGGCCGGGCGCACCTGGAACTCGGCAGCCTGACCGCGCCGACGCCGGTGGTGGTCCGGGCGGTGTTCGACCTCGTCGCGGCCTGGAATCCGGCGGCGGTGGCGATCAAGTCGCGCAGCGACGCGGCGGCAATCCGCGCGGAGCTGATCAAGGCCGGTGTCGAGCCGGAGATGGTCGACGGCGGGGTGTGGTCGCAGTGGTGCGGCTCGTTCCTCAACGGTGCGCGGGCGGGCAAGTTCTCGCACTGCGACCAGCCCGCCCTCAACGACGGCGTGAGCGCGGCGGTGCGCAAAGAGATGCCGGCCGGCGGGTTCGTCTGGAATGAGACACAGGCGGGCGGGTACGGCGCAGCGCTGGTCTCAGCCACGTTGGCTTACGGCGCGCTGCTGACGTTCGGAAAACCGGCCAAGCGGAAGACTGTCGCGCCGCGCAGTGCCGCGCAGCGCCGCTCGCGCAGCACCGACCTCGACCTGATGAAAGCCGCGTTCTAACCACCTCGCGAAAGGAGCAGTATGGCCCCCAAGACCGTTGCTCCGCGCACCGAGAAGGGTTACGTCAACCCTGTTCCCGGCACTCTGGCTGGCTGGGGCCTGCCGTTCGACCTGTACGAGCAGAACCTTGATCTCACCTGGCCGAACTCCGTGTGGACCTACGGGCGGATGGTGCGCGAGGACGCCCGTATTTCCTCCGTCTTGCGGGCACTCGGGTTGCCGATTCGGCGTACACCGTGGCGGATCCGGCCCAATGGGGCAAAGAAGACGGTCGTCAAGCACGTCGCGACCAGCATGGGTCTACCGATCGAGGGTGATGACGAGGATCGGCCCACGCCGCGGCGCAAAGGCAGCTTCTCGTGGTCACAGCACCTGCAGCAGGCGCTCACGGCCCAGCAGTTCGGCCACGCGGTGTTCGAGTTGGTGTACCGCCCGACCGACGACGGCCGGTTTCACCTCCACAAGCTGGCCCCGCGCCCGCAGTCGTCCATTGCCTACTGGAATGTGGACCGTGACGGCGGGCTGATCTCAATTCAGCAGTGGCCGGCGGGCACCTTCGGCGGCCCCGGCATGGTGGTGATGGCACCGACACAGATGGGTCCGGCGATCGAGGTGGACCGCCTGGTGGTCTACACCCGCGACATGGACCCCGGCGTGTGGGTCGGCAACAGCTTGCTACGCCCGGCCTACAAGCACTGGCGCTGGAAAGACGAGCTGATGCGGATCGAGGCCGCCGCGGCCCGTCGGCACGGCATCGGCGTCCCGGTGATCAAGGGCAACGCCGCGGATTCCGGCGACGAAGACCGCATGACCGAGTTACTTGAGATCGCGTCGAACTACGGCGGCGGCGAATCGGCCGGCCTGGCGCTGACCGAAGACGAGGAATTCGTGATCGCGTCGCCCAACGGCACGCCGATGGACCCGCGCCGCGCGATCGAATACCACGACCACCAGATGGCGTTGGTCGCGTTGGCGCACTTCCTCAACCTCGAAGGCAAGGGCGGCTCCTACGCGCTGGCCAGCGTCCAGGCCGACACCTTTGTGCAGTCGGTGCAGACGGTGGCCGAGGATATCCGCAATGTCGCCCAGGCCCACGTTGTCGAGGACATCGTTGACCGCAACTGGGGGCCGGATGAGCCCGCCCCGCTGCTGGTGTTCGACGAGATCGGCTCGCGCCAGGATGCCACGGCCGCAGCGCTACAGATGCTGGTCAACGCCGGACTACTGACACCTGACGAGCGGCTCGAAGCGTTCCTGCGCTCGGCCACCGGCCTGCCGGCGCCCGACCCCGAGACCGAGCGGGGCGGTGAGGAGGACGGCGCGGCCGGCGCGTCCCAATCTGGCGCGGCAGCAGCCGCCCGCGCCCGCGCCCGCGGCCGAAGCCCCAAGGACCGACGCAAGAATCCAGATGGAGCGCTACCGCTATGGGACTAGATCACGAGCACGGTCGTCGGTGGTATGAGATCCGCAACGCCGCCGAGTCTGACACCGGACCCGCCGAACTGCTGATATACGACGAGATCGATTCATGGTTCGGGGTTGCGCCCGAGCAGCTCGTCAAAGACCTGGCCCGGGTCGACGCCGAGCGCGAGGTGGTCGTGCGGATCAACTCACCCGGCGGCTACGTCTATGACGGCATCACGATTCTTAACGCCCTGCGTGGCCGCCAGGGCAAGGTGACCGTCGTGGTCGACGGGCTGGCGGCCAGCGCCGCCTCGTTCATCGCAATGGCCGGCGATGAAGTGGTGATGAACCGCAACGCCGAGATGATGATCCACAACGGTCACGGCCTGGTTATCGGCGGCTTCGAGGACATGCGCAAGATGGCCGACAACCTCGAACGGCTCAACCGCAACATTGCCAGTATCTACGCCGAGAAGGCGGGCGGCACCGTCGAGGACTGGCTGGCCGTCATGGCTGCCGAGACCTGGTACACCGCCGATGAAGCGGTTGAGGCCGGACTGGCCGATCGCGTCGAAGAATCACCTCAGCGTGACGCCGCAGCAGCGGCGAAAACCAAGGCGCGGGCGAAGGCCCTCGCCGTCTTCCACTACCCCGGCCGTCAGGCCGCCCCCGCGCCGCGGATCGCCGCGCGGGCACAGACCCCTCAGCCTGTCGAGGCCGAGGCAACCCAAGGAAAGGAGCCCATCGTGGCATCCCTGAATGAGAGCGCGCTTCAGAAGCTCGGCCTCGACGCCGAAGCCGATGAGGCAGCAGTGGAGGCGGCAATCGACGCACTCACGTCCGAGCCGACCCCACCCGTCGAGCCGACCATCGACGAGGCGGCCAAGGTGGCGGCCAAGTTCGGCATGTCGATGGTCAACACCGCCAAATACGACCAGATGGCCGCCGCCGTGGCACAACTCGAAGCCGACCGCGCTGAGCGCATCAAGGCCGAGGACGAGGCTGCGATCAAGAACGCGCTGGGTACTGGGCGTATCAGCGCCGCCAGCGCCGACACGTGGCGCGGTGAGCTGGCTAAGAACCGCGAGGGCACCCTGGCGCTGCTCAACACCCTGCCGGCCAACAGCGCTGTCCCGGTGTTCGAGACCGGCCATGGCGTCAGCCGCGAGGACCAGCCGGAGGACGTCGAAAAGGCCGGCGTCTTCGCTCAGATCACCGGTCACGCCTACGGAAAGGACGCCTGATCATGGCCGAGCACACCCCGCACTACTTCCCGGCAGACCGCCTGCCCCGCACCACTTCGGCCACAGTGACCGGAGGTCAAGTCCTGATCGTGTCGGGCAACGACACCGTGGCCCCAATTTCCGCGCCGAGTGAGGCGTGGCTGGGTGTGGCGGGTCATGACGCCGCCAGCGGCGCGCAGGTCGTCGTCTACACCGAGGGCGTGCACCTGGTGCCGGCCTCCGGCGCGATCGCGGCCGGCAAGCCGGTCATCGGCGCTACCGGCGGGGCTGTCGCGGCCTTCGCCAACGGCACCGACGAGCCGGAAGAAATCATCGGAACTGCGCTGTCGGCCGCAGCCAGCTCCAAGGTTCTGATCAAGCTGGGCCGCTGAGGCCCGGGAAACCACTGGAAAGAGAGTAGGTCACCATGCCTCAGTACCCCCCCGGCTCGCCGTCGCTGTCCGGCGATGTCCTGTCGATCAACCGCTTCCTCAAGGACACCCCGTGGGTCGCGCGCGCTCTGCGTGACATCGCCAATGAGCAGTTCGTCTCCGACAAGCTGCTGACCGGTCAGTTCTGGACGGAATCCGGATCGATCGGCTACGAGCAGAACGAGTCGATTTACGCCGACCGCGATCCCAAGGCCGTGCCGCCCGGCGGCGAGTACCCGGTCACCCCCATCAGCACCGGCCCGGCGTCGACCGCCAACACGGTCAAGTGGGGCAATGACGCGCTGCTCACCGATGAGGCGATCAGCCGGTTCCGCTACAACGTGGTTCAGCGGCAATTCCGCAAGCTGATGAACAGCCACATCAAGACCATCGACACCGTGGCGCTGTCCGCGATTGTCTCGGCGGTCACGCAGAACACCGACGCGATCGCCTCGTGGAAGACCGGCGGCGGTACGTCGAAGATCCTGCGCGATGTGATGCGGGCGATCACCAGCATTGTCAACCTGAAGCAGGGCTACATGCCCAACGCGGTGTTCGTCGAGCCGGCGGTGTTCGCCAACGTCGTCTCTGATGACGACCTGATGAAGATCCTGCCCAAGGAATTCCCCGGCGTGCAGGCTACCGCGGTGGTGCAGGGCCTCAACGGCTCACTGATGCGCCAGATCGGCGGCCTGACGTGGATCACCAGCCCCAACGCGCCCGTGTCGGGTAAGGCGCTGGTCGTCGACACCACGGTGTTGGGCGGGTTCGCCGACGAGCGGCTGAACTCCCCCGAGTATGTGCAGGCCGAAAACGGGCTGCAGGTGCTGTCGATTCGCGACCGCGACACCGACGGTTGGCGGATCCGAGCCCGGCGCACCACGGTCCCGATCGTGCTCGAACCGGGCGCGGGCTGGCTGATCAACGGGGTCAACGCATGAGCTTCAAGGTCATTGCGCCGCTGGTGCTGGCCAAGGATCACGAGGGCAAGACGCACCACGTCTACGCGGGCGGGGTCATTGAATGGCTCTCACCCGAGCAGGCGGCGCATTTCCTCGACTCCGGACTGGTCGTCAAGGTCGGCGGTGCCCAGCCCGCCGCCGACCCAGGCGACGACCCCGAGCCCGTGGATAAGCCGAAGCAGGCCGCGCCGAAAGCGTCGTGGGTGGAGTACGCCGTCAACGGCGCACCCGAGGATGAGCGGATCTCCGAGGACGAGGCCGAGGCGATGACCAAGGCCGAGCTGGTGGAGAGGTTCGGCTGATGGCTCTGTTCGACGTGGTTCAGCCGTGCATCGTCGCGGGCAAGCACTACACGCGGCCCCGTGCCGGCGTGGAGATCGACGAGAGCGAGGCCGGGCACTTCGTGGAGTCCGGCTTGCTCGTTCCGCACGCGGCGCCCGAGCCTGTCGCAGACGGCTCCGCGCTGGCCGAGGTCGTCGGTGACCAGCCAGAGTCCGAAGGCGACACCGAACCGCCCCGCCGCAGCGGCCGGGCACGCTGAGACGGGCCGGCGGTCGTGGCCGATCCCTTCCTGACTGTCGACGCCTTCAAGGCTGAGTATCAGGGCACGCTCACAGCGGGCGAAACCACGACCGCCACCCGACTGCTTCAGGTTGCCTCAGACCGCATTCGGGCGCTCAAGCCGGACGCCGACACCGACGCGGCCAAGCAGGTAGTTTTCGAGATCGTCCGCGACGCAGCCAATTACGGCGACCTGGCGGTGCTCTCGGACTTCCAGAACACCACCAGCCGCCGCACCGAGGCCGGGACGTTTGACCAGGCGATGAAGGTGGTCACCGACTACCTTTCCGACAGGCATAAAAAGCTACTCGGCATCCCGCTGCGCGCGGCCCCGCGCGGCAGCTTCAAGAGGTGCGACTACTGATGGGCCGCTTCCGCATTGGCGCCGAGCGTGTGGGCATCGTGACCGACGTGCAACAGCTCGACGGCGACGGCCAACCCGTTGTCACCGCAGCAGGCGAGCCCGTCACAAGCGAAAGCGTCGTCTGGTGGGATGGCTGCACAGTCGAAATGCAGGACGTGGACGAGGCGCAGGGCCTGACCGTCTCCACCTCGGAGACGACGGTGGTCATCGGGCCGGTGGCCGGCGACCAGATCCCCACCGTGGACGACGACGGCAACCCCGCGCCGCTGGCGGTGGCCGACCTGACCGCGAATCTCCGGCTACGCCACGACGGCCGCACTTATGTGATGCGCGGTGATGCGGTGTTGCAGAAGGATATTCGCGGCCGATCGGATCACGTCGAGTGCAAGTGTGAGCACCAGGCGGGCTGATGGCCAAGCTCAGTGACTTCATCCCCCAGGCCGAGATCAACGCCTATCTGGAAACCGCGCCGGAGGTGCTGGCGGGCAAGCTCGAACTGGCCAATGAGGTCGTCGATTACGCGCGATCCATCGCCCCTGAGGACGAGGGCGACTACAAGCGTGGCATCCGGGCGCGGCGCCGCGGTCGCACGGGTGTCTCGGTCGAATTCTCCGACCCCAAAAGCAACCTGATCGAGGACGGCTCCATTCACAACGAGCCATTCCACATCAAGGCCCGGACCGAAGCGCACTTCAAGCAGCAAGAGCTCCTATGACCGAGCCGCTGCTTCACCCGCGAAGCGCGGCCAACGCGGTGTTCTTCACGATTGCGTGGCTGCGGCCGATTGGCGACTCACCATTGCAGTTCGGCTCGAAAAGGTGGTCGGCCGGCAGCCCACTGCCGTACTGGATGCCGACGCGGTTCACCGGTGGAAGCACGATCCTCACCGACTATCCGGTGGTCAGGATCCACACCGTGGCCGACTCGGAGACCGCGGTGCATGAGGCGATGGACCGCGCGAACGCTCGGATGCGGATCCTCGACGAAGACCCGCTGGCGGACGTCCAGATGGACGACGGCAGCACCGCGAATTGCCTGTGGGCCGAGATGATCGAAGGCCCGCGCCCCGACCCCTCGCCGTACTCGTCGGTGATGGCTACCGACCCTGCTGCGGCGGCCGTGTCCAGGTTGGTTTCCACCTGGGCGCTCGCAATACCCCTCGTCTGAGCCTCAGCGCTCAGAACCCCCCATTGTTCTCGCGTGGATAAAGCCCGCGCGGTTAACGGCGCCGTATTTCTCTGCGGTGCTTCACATCCCGTGAAAGGAAACGAACACCATGGCACAACCAGCTAGCGGTGTCAGCTTCAAAGCCGCCGGGCTTGCCTACCTGAACTCACTGTTGGTCCGTCGCGGCCCCCAGTGGTCGGTTGCGGTGCGCGACTACGGCGGCTCGCTGACCAACATCAGCCCGGGGAGCTCCTTCGCGGCTCCGTTCGCTCAAGACGGCAACTGGCGCGATGACTTCTACGCCATCGTGAAGAACGCCGACGGGCAATGGGTGTACAACACCGAGCCCAACCTCGGCTTCTACCCGGTCGGGTACATCCACCCCGACGGCGTGGAGCGCGCCCCGAAGATCGACAGCGACCCGCTGGAAGGGCTGCAGTCCCTCGACCCGGTGCGCGTGGACATGCAGAAGCGCGACAAGACGCTGATGTTCACCCCGCTTGAGCAGAATCTGGTGGTCGACGCGCTGCGGTTCAACCTGCCGCTCGTCAACGTCTTGGAGCGGGCCGCCACCGGCGAAACCTACTTCGCCGGTGAGTCGACCGACGACCTGCCGCTGCGCCGCCAGGTGTTCGTGTTCCACGAGGACAAGCAGGGTGGCCTCGTTGCCCGCAATGCCTTCCCGTTCCCGCGCTGCGTCCTGACCGACCTCGGCTCGGAGAAGGGCAACAAGAAGGATGCCGACGCGGCGAAGTTCACGTTGTCGCGGGAGGTGGACCCGTATTTTGTTGACGCGAACGGTGTTCCGCTGCTCGATGGCCGGTGGTCGGCGGGCACGATTCACGACCAGAACCAGATTCCGGGCCTGACGTTCACTGGCACCGCGCCGGTGGGTGACGCCCCCACGGCCACCACGGCGACGATCGTCATCCCGGCGCCGCTGGGTGGCACCTCGCCGTACACCTACGCCACGGCCAAGTCGGCATCGGCGGCCATGACGAGCCCGTCGGCGCCGACGGGCGGCACCACGCCCGTGCTGGCCAACGGCCTGCTCACGTTCACCCTGAGCGGCCTCACCACTGGCACCACGAGCTACTACCAGATCACGGCGACCGACTCCGATGGCAAGACCTGCAAGTCGGCGGTTGTCTCGATCACGCAGCCGTAGCGCCCCCTGATCGACCCCGGCGGGCTCGGGTCGGCTGCGCCCGCCGGGGTTCCCCAAAACAACGCCGACATCTGTTATTTCCCAACACAATAGAGAAAGCAGCCGACCAATGACACAGCCGACCCCTGCCTCCGAATCCGCTCCCGCCGACGACCCGAACGCCAACGCCGGCCGGATCGCGACCGACCAGGCCACCGAGTACGACGCCAGCATCTTCGCGTGGACCACTTTGCGGTTCGACGACGGATCGTCGATGCAGATTCCCCCGCAGCCGAGTTTGCGGCAGCTCGATGACGATTGCCTTGCGGCATATGACCGGCTGATCGTCGAGTCCGAGTCCTACGACCGTGAGGTCATCGAACTCCCCGAGCGCACCATCAAGGACGATGACGGCAACGAGATGACGCTGCCCGCCGAGACCAAAGAAGGACCGTACCGACAGCCCTACCGCAAGGACGGGGTTTTACTGAGCCCGCCGTGGGAGGTGCAAGAGGTCCAGGCTGCCATCGGGCCCGAGCAGTACGAATTTCTGCGGTCGAAGATGATCGACGGCCGCCGGGCTGGTGCGGGCGATGTGCGGCGCATTTGGAGCGAGCAGGGTCTGCGACTGATGGAGCGCCAGAAGCGCGACTCGAAAAGTGCTGACAGCACAGGCGATTTGGCGCCTGTGGCCGCGGCAGATAGCGAGTGATCTGCAGCGGTTCTTCGGCCTCGACATAGCCGATTGGCACCAGGGCCGCATGAGCAGTTACAAGCTGCTCGAGCTGTTCGGCGCGCGGATTGTTGACAACCCGGCCAAGAAGGTCCGGACGATCCACATGGACTTCGCGCCTGATAACGGCGCCGTGGCGAAGGCAATGCGCGGCGGCGAAGGTACGGAACTGGTGCAGGCGGTGCGCCAAATCGCGAATGAGGCAGCGGTGTTGAGAGCGGCGTACGTGCCGAATGCCGATGCCTCGCAATATGGCTCGGGATTCTTCCTACCCCCGTCGATTGCGCGACAGAACCAGGCCGAGCAAGAGCGCATCCGCGCCGAACGCGAGCGAATTCAAAACGAGCCGGGTAGCGGCATGTCCGCGATGTGGACCCAGCGAGAGGAGGTGACCTGAGCATGGCCCTGAGTGTCGACATCGTTGCCAAGTTGGACGAGCGCGCGGCTGCGGCTGCGGCGACCCGCCTGAAGAACGAAATGACCCGAGCCGGGGCGGTATCCGGCGAGGCGTACACGAAAGCGCTCAACGACGCGGTCGAGAAATACAAGATCTCAGCCGACCGAATCACCAGCGAGCTCGAAAAGCAGTTCACCAGCCACGGCCAGCGGGCCGCGCAGGGGTTCGGCACCGGGTTCAGCGCCCAGCTCGCCCGCTCGCTGCCGGGCGTGAGCGGATTCTCCTCAGCCATGTCCGGTTACGAAGGTGCGGCGTCGAAGGCTGGTGCCCTCGCCGGCCGCGCGCTCGGCATGGCGTTCACCACGGCCGCGGGCGCGCTAATGGGCGCCGGTGCGTACACGCTGTTCAAGGGCTTCGAGCGCTACGAGACGATCAACGCGGCCACGCACCGGCTGCAGAACCTGTCCAAGACGATGCAGGCCGCCGGCCAGACGGGTCTCGACGTCGCCGCGATCATGAAGACGGTCAACGACGTCGTCCTGGGCACCCCGATCGGGCTCGACAAGGCCATGGGCGCTGTGACGGTGGCGCTCGGTTCCGGCATCAAGCAGGGCGACGAACTCAAGCGGTACTTGACCGACATCGCTGACGCCGCGGGTTATTCCGGGCGCAGCTTCGAGGAAATCGCGCTGGTATTTGGCCAGGTCCAGGCCAAGGGCCGCCTCATGGGCGAGGAAGTGCTGCAACTCGCTGAGAAGAACATCCCGGCCGCCGCGTGGCTCAAGGACACCTTCAAGCTCACCGGCGACGAGTACGAGCGCATGCAGGAAAAGGGCCAGATCAGCCTCAAGGCCCTGCAGATCGCGATCGAGCAGCACGCCGGCGGCCAGGCCAAGGCGATGGGCGAGACGATCCAGGGCGCGATCAGCGAAGTGCAGTCGTCAATTTCACGCGCGGGCGCGAACTTCCTGGCCGCGATCTTCGGCAAGCCCACCGACCAGAACAACACCATGGTCGAGGCGCTCAAGAGCATCAAGGACCGCCTCGACGAGATGGGCGCGTGGGTGACCGCCCACCAGCAGGAGATTCACAATTTCTTCAAGAACGCCGCCGAGACCGCTCGGGAACTGGGGCGCGTATTGGGCGAAGTCCTGCGATACCTGGGCGAACACGAGGGCGCTATCAAGGCCGTCGCCATCGCCTTCGGGACATGGAAGGCCATTGACGGCGTCGCGTCCCTGATCACCAGCCTGCAGACGATCTCGACGCTACTGTCGACGACCCTGCCGGCGTCGGCGAGCGCCGGCGCGGCCGGCATGACCGCGGCGCTAGGCCCGATCCTGGCCGAGCTGGCCACTGCCGCAGCCCTGTTCAACCTGCACGGCTCTGCACCGAGCCCCAACATCGGCCCCGGTGCCGACGACCGCCAGGCCAAGCTCGACGCGGGCAAGAAGTACTTCGACCAGAACCACCAGATGCCGCCGGGCTATCAGCAGTGGCTCGACGGCAAGGGCCCGATGCCGTCCGAACTGGGCCCCTTCTATCGCGGCAACGTGTCGGGCGTCCCACTCTTCGACTCACAAGGCCGCCCACTCAAGGCCGATGGAACGCCGTTCGGACCGACAGCCCCCGGCCCGTATGACCCGCGCATGCCGAAATCGACCGCGCCAGGCACCCCGGGCGCTCCGGCGCCGGGGACGCCGGGCTGGGACAACAGCAACCCATTCCTGTCGCCGCGAGAAAAGGGCGGCACACACCTCCCCAAGGCTCCCGTCGTCCCCTACGACACGACCCTGCCGCCCGGGTTCGACAACCTGCCGATGTCGGCATCGCTCTACAGCGCCGAGTCGAGCTACCTTGACAGCAAGCACAAACTGGCCGAGAAGCGTGCGCGGCTTGAGCAATTGGAGCACGACGGCACCGCCACTGAGCAGGATGTCCTCGACGCCCGCAACGACGTCGTCACCGCCGGCCGCGATCTGCAGCAGTCCGAGATGCGGCTGTACGAGGAACGCGCGTCGATCTTCGGCAAGCACAACAAGCAGATCAAGTCCTGGCTGTCCGAACTGGGCGACATCGGCGCGTCCCTCGATCAGGACTTTGGCATCTCCAAGGGCCTGGCGGGCATCGCGGAGAACATCACGAAGTTCATTGCCAACCTGGCAGCGGCGCCGATGCTGGGCAAACTCGCCGCGTCGCAGATGGTCGCGGGCTACAAGCCGGGCGAGGCCGGCTCGGGCCTCATGGGCATGCTGGCCGGACAGGGCGCGTTCGGGCCGCAGTACCAGATCCCCGGCAGCATCGCGCAGGGGATGGCCAAGGCGGGCGGCGGCGCGCTCAACTGGGACGCGCTGGCCGCCAAGGAATCCGGCGGCAACTGGGCCGCCAACACCGGCAATGGCTACTTCGGCGGGCTGCAGTTCGACCTCCCGACATGGAAGGCGTACAAGCCCGCCGGCGCACCGGACAACCCCGCGCTGGCGACGCGTGAGCAGCAGATAGCAGCGGGCATGGCTGGAATTCAGGCCCGCGGCGGCCCGCAGTCCCTATGGCCGCAGAACTGGCAGCAACTCGGCGGCGGTGGCGGCGGTGGCCCGCTGGGGCTCACCGGCGGCGGACTCGCGACCATGTTCGGCGGCGCGGGCTACAGCACTGGCGGCGGCGGCATTCCCTACGGCCTGCCCGCCGGGTCTAACAGCGGCGGCTACGGCGGATCGGGCGTGCAGTTCCCCGACTGGGTCAATGCGCTCGGCGCAGCGTTCGGCGTTAAGCCGAGCACCTACGGCGGCCATCAGGAAGGCGACCGGCAAGAGGCGGGGTTTGCGCCCAACCCCAATCATCTCAACCGTGGCATCGACTGGTCGGGCTCTGTCGAGAACATGCAGCGATTCGCCGAGTACGTGTCTTCGGTGCCCGGGATGGAACAAGTCATCTGGCAGAACCCTGGAACGGGTCAGCGGATAGGCATTGCCGGCGGTCGCGATGTCAGCGGCACGGGCTACTACGCAGGCGATTACGGCGGCCACCAGAACCACGTGCACACCCGGCAGGCGACGTCGATCCCACTCCCCGGCGGCATGATGCCCGCAGGGTTCGGCGGCGGCGACGTCGTCCTACCCGGCGGCGGCGGTTTCGGCGTGCAGCCCGCCGGCTTCGGCCAGGGCGGCGGCGTCGGTAGCGGACTCGGCGGCGGCGGTGGCGCATCGGACATCCACGGCTGGGGCGGCGCCCCGGGTCCAAGTGGTGGCCCCGGGCCGGGTCTTCCGGGCCTGCCTTCGACGTCCAACCCGACCAGTATCGGCGGGGTAGGGCAGCCACAGGGCAAGGGCGGCGGCGGAATCGGCCCGGGCGGCCTCTTGTCGGGCGCGATCAACTCCGCAATCTCCGCGGCGGGCATGGCCGGTGACGCGTTCGCCCCCGGCGGCGGGCAAGCGGCGGCCGCAGCAGCGCAGGCTGTGATGCAGCTCGTCAACCGCGGCATCCAGTTCGGCAGTCAAGCCGCCGGCATCGGCGTCCAGGGCCTGGCCGAGACGTTCCTACCGGCCGGATCAGATCTGGCGACGAACAGCTGGCTCACCAAGATTGCGGGCGGCATCGCGGGCGCAACCCCCATGCTGCCCAACATCGCGGGCAAGGGCGACGACAGCTCACCGACGCCCGAGCAGGTTGTCGGCCAGGGCCAGGGCCTCGACGGGCGCCCGGCCGGACTCCCCGACCCAGCAGCAGCGGCGGCGGGCAACACCGACAACAGCAAGAACGTCAGCATCACGAACAACAACACGTTCAACGCCGCGAACTACAACGAGAACTCCATGGCCAACAGCATTGCCTCGGCACAGCAAGCGTCGTACACGCGATGACCAATCTCGACGAGGTGGTCCGCTACCCGGCGGGCATCACACCACACGGCGAATACCACCTACTCAACGGGCAGATCCCGTCGATGCACTTCCACGCCCACGACGGCTCGATCGACTTCCGTATGCTCGGCGGGCTGGCTGCGCCGTACTGCGACCCCAAACAGCCTGCGGCACTGCTCAAGTCGCTCAAGGGCCTGATCGCGCCCTGGCAGTTCGTCGACCAAAAAGGCGCCACCCAGCACGGCGTGACGACGGTGGCCAACCTGTTCGACCCGATCGAGGTCACCGCCGAACTCGAGCTGATGGGCGATGACCGCAAGGCGCTGCGCGAGCTGGTGCGCGCGTGGATTGCCAGCAACGAGCACATGAAGACCGGGGAGCTGTCGTTCATCACACCAGAGCTGGGCCGCTGGTGGGCGCCGGTGCGCTGGTACAAGTCCCCGCCGAACTCGATCCTGTTGGCGCTGCTGCGCAATCAGCCGTTCACGCAGGTGTGGCGGGCGGATAACTCGTTCTGGCGCTCCTACGACAGCATCGACTCGTTCACGTTCCTCTACAACTCCGACGGCGACCCGTTCGACTACCTCGCAGGCCCGGGGCTGGGCGCCGGATGGGATGTCGTGCACACCGGACCGGGCGGCGGCTTCATCTTCGCCGACGGCCAGGCGCGCTGGCAGGACGATCCCGAGGACCCGGTTTTGACAAACGGCCGCTCTGCGGTCTGCCGGCGAGTCGGGTTCGAAACCGTCAGCGACAACCAGGTTGTCAGCATCGTGCTGGGTTCATTTCCTGAGTGGTCATTCCCCGACAACGCCTGGAATGAGATCTGGGCGCGGATGGACGACGACACCGGCCAGAACGGCATCCGCGCTCAAATCGGCATCGGGTGGTGCCGCATCTCCCTGGTGGTTGACGGCCTCGAAATCACCCTTCGTGAGCGTCCCCTGATCCTGCCGCCCGGCCCTGGTGACAAGTGGACGCTGGTCGTGGGCTACGAAGGCAACCCCCGGCTGTATAAGTTGCTGCGCAACGACATTGCGGTAATCACAGCCGTTGAGCCAAACAACGGCTCGCACATCGGGGCCGGCTACCGCGGTGCTGGGTTCGGCATGCACGCGGGCGCGGCGATCCTCACCCAGGCCACGCCCGCCTCGGTTGCCCTGTGGACCGTTGGGGACAACAACACCGTCTCCCAGTCGGGCCACATCAAGCTGACCAACATCGGTGACCAACCAATGCCGCCGCGCTACACCTGCTTTGGGCCCGGAACGTTCAGTTTCGCCAACGGTCCCGGTAGTACCGAGTTCGTCCAGTTCGGGCCACTGCTGAACAACCAGGTGATGCAGGTGCGCACCGATCGCGAACTGCGGCCGGTGGTGGATATGACCTCGGTGCCGCCGTCGCCGCAGGAGCTCAACCAATGGCAGAAGGCGATCAACGATTTCATCAATTTCGCCACCGCGGGCAACGTGCCGCCGATTCTTGAGCAAATCAAGTCCATGTTCGGAATCATGCCGCCGCAGGGCCACCCGTACAGCCTGCTTTCCGGATCGTTCACCAACCCGATCCCGCCGAAATCGCCCGGGAAACCTGCCCAGACGTACAGCATCGCGGTTGCGATCAACGGGGGGAACGCCGACTCGATGATCGTCGCGTCAGGAACCCCATTGCGGCGGTACCCGCTCTAAATGGCACTCGGCAGCAGCCGGCCCGCACCCCGCGGAGCCGGCCATAAGGGCATGGGCTGATGGGCGCCCGCGAGGACCGCGCGGCCGAGATTGCGCGGCTGAATCAGGAGTTGTCGTACGGCACCTTGGAGCAGCGCGCCGCCGCGGCCGACCGGTTGTCGTACATCCACTCCGAAATACCCATCGAATTCGAGCATTACGTCAGCGACAAGCTCTGGAAGCGGGTCGGCCAGATCGGCGGCGACCTCATGGAGGGCTTCGGCACCGACCCGCGCAACAACGTCCCGACGATGATGCTCAAGGTCAAGGGCAGCTCTGATCTCGTCGAGCACTTCATGGGATGCCGCAACACCCTGGTCGGCCTCGAGGTCGAGGTGGGCGGCCTGACGTTCGCGTTCTATCTCAAGAAGCACGAATGGGCGTACGAAAAGGGCGCTTACACTTCATCTTTGGAGTGCCGCGGCATCTGGGACATTCTGAATTACCTGCAGATCTGGCCGGTTTGGTGGATGCCGCTGATATTCCAGCCGTTCTCGCACGCCATCTTCATCGGCCCGCTGGTGACGGTGATCGAGAGCATGATCTCCGAGTGCGCGCTCCGAATCCAGTCTGGCCTATGGGAATTCGTCAATAACCTGACCTCGCTCAACCTGGATATGCGCGCATGGTTCGGCACGCTGCTGCAGTCCAACGGCAACATTTTCACGATGCTCAAAACGCCCATCTATGTGGTGCGCACCAACCCGTTCTTCGACACAAGCCCGCTGTATGCCCGCACGGTCCGGATGCAGTCGTGCGGCGCGGTTATCACCGACATCACGCGGCCGTACGGCGTCGACGTCCGGATTGACCTGTGGCGGCCGGGCATGCCGCAGCCGGACCCGTGGGCGAACCTGACGCAGCCGACTTATGTTGTGCGCGTTACCGATCGCAGTCAGGTCACGGGTCCGACCAAAACCATCCTCGACTCGGTCCTGCGCACGGCGGTCGACTTCGCCGGATCGCTGGGCCTCGCCGGCCTGTTCGCCCCGTTGTTCGGCCCGCAGAACCAATGGGCGCCGCAGGGTGTGTACGTCGCCCCCCAGCTCGGGCTGAACTTCGTGCGCCCGCTCGTAGTCGTGGTGCTGCCTCGTCCGGGCGAGGACGACCCACGCACTCCGGTGTTGTCGGCCAAGATCTTTGACCACACACCGATGGGCTGGCAACACATCATCGGCGGAAAGAGTCCGCGCTGGCTCAACTCGCTAATCAACGCATTTCTGAGCTGGATCATTGATTCAATCATGATCCTGATCGGGATCTCGGGCATTCCCGGCGACCTACTGTCGGGCTTCCTCAACGACAGCCTGATGGCCTTCCAGATGCTCGAATTGTACGACCGCAGAAACGAAATGGGGCCGTACCACCCGGGCATCGAGGTCTTCACGCCGACCAACTCGGCGCCGTACAACATCGAAGCGATTTTCGCCTTCATCAATGCGATCTGGGACACCCGCGGCTTCACATCGGCGCAGCTCGTCCTACGCCATGGCTCAGTGGTGGCGCTCGGCCGCGACGTCGCCCGCGGCGGCCTCATGTCGGTGATTTACAGCTCGCCCACGGGCCCGCAGCGGATCTTTACCGACTACATCGAAATGGCGCTCTGGAAGATCAGCCCGACCGAGCGCGACCTGTTTTTCCAGATCGGTGACGGCAAGGGCGAGGAAGCCCCCCTGGCTCGCCAGCAGCGCCTGATTACCGGCCTGCAAGAGGCCCTGAACGTCGTGACCATCACCCCCAGCCAATGAGACGGGAGAACGCAGTTGCCTGTTGAGCCGTGGCCAACCGTTGTTGTTGGCGGAAAAGAATATTGGGAAGTTGACGGCAAGTTTCGCGTCGCGAAAGAGTCGGACCCCAACGCCCAGGTGCTGATCCTCATTGGCACGCCGAATGGGGGCATTGCGAACGTCGGGCCGCTCGTCAAGGGTGACCCCGGTCAGCACGCGGAGATTGACGAGACGATCGACTTCACCGCGCTTGAGCCCGAGGACCCCACGCCGGATTCGATGTCGTGGACGACGATCACCCCGCCGGACGATGACACCCCTGGCGTGTACCGGCTTGTTGCTGCGCTGCACAAGGGCGCCAAGGGCGACGACGGCGACACGGTGCTGGACCCCAACGACTTCGACACTCCGCTGGCCGGCCAGATCCTCGTGGTCAACGACGCAGTCGACGCCTTCGTGCTGCAAAACCAGAAGATCGCGACCCGCCACCTGCCCACGGCGTTCACGAGCGTGGCAGATTCGTCCGGAAAGGCCACCGTCGCAACCGTTTCCATCCCGGCCAAGACGCACGATTACCGCGTCATCGTCGCAGCACAGGTGATCGTCACCGGTTCGTCCGGCCCCAACGTCTCCGTGGACTTACTGTGCCGCATGGGCGATGCCGTCACGGGCAACGTCGTAGCGCGGTGCTTCGGTGTCGGTGGCGCCCAGGACCGGCTGACCATCGTGTCGTCCTCGCCCGCGAACAGCAACGACGCCTTCGACAAGGTGACAGCCGGCAACGCCAAGGACTTCTATCTGCGCACCGAGCGCGCGTCGGGCTCGGACAGCTACAACGCGAGCGACTCGACCATGCTCTATGAAGTCTGGGCGATCCCGGTCTGATGACTGAGGCACCCGACTGGGCGCTTGCTGTCCCCGCGGTGGGGGTGCACAACCCCCCCCCGCGCGTCCCCGGGCCAGATCTGCTGCAGATCACCTGGCAGCAGATGCAACAGGTCATCTCCGGCCTGGTCAACGAGTTCCTGCGCCAGGTGGCCGTTGCGCTCGGCGCCATCGAGATATTCGGCTTCCACCCGTATCAGGCGCTGGTGGAGATCGGCGAGAGCATCGCGGCGGCCAAGGCGAACTTTGACGCGCTGCTGTCCGGACTATCGGTGCCCGACATCGGCGGCGTTCTAGGGTATTTCGGCAACCTCGGCGTGACCGGCCTCTACAACGCGGCCGCCGGATTCGGCAACCTCTCCACCTCGCTACTCAAGAACCTCACGCCCACGGGCGGGAACATCGGCCAGTTCGACGCCTCGGCGCTGGCCGGCGCGCTGAACACCGCGCTCACCTTCGGCGGCACGGCGCTGTCCACGCTGCTGCAGTACCTCAACTCGGCAGGCCAGTTCGCGGCGTCCGCACTCACCGGCGGCATGAACGGATCGGTAACCCTCGGCGGCGTCACACTTTCCACGCTGGTGACCAACATCAACAGCAGCGGACAACTGCTCGCCTCGGGCATTACGGGCGCACTGGGCACCGGCCTGACGGTCGGCGGGGTCACCCTCGGGACGTTGTTCACCAATATCAACTCAGCCGGTCAGATCCTGGGCTCAGGCATCACCGGGGCGATCAACACAGCCGCCACACTCGGCGGCACCCAACTCGGCACGCTGGCGACGAACTGGAACGCCGCGGTCACGGACGTGAGCGCAATCATCACCAACGCGGGGGAAACCCTCGCGGCCAACGCGGGTGCGGCAATCCTGGCGGCGAATGAGGCTGCTGCGGACATTGGCCAGGCGGTGGAGGATGCTGCTGCGGGTGCGGCGGCGGCGGTGGGCGCGATAGGCACGCAGGTCTATACCGGATTCGCGGGCCTTATCAATGGCATCTTCGGCGGGCTCATGGGCATGTCTCCCCCAGCTGGCGTCAGCCAGGCACAGGCGGGAGTGGCGCTCGCTGGCGTTACGACCAATGTCGTCGGTAATGCGACGGCCATCATGGCGATACAAGAACAGGACGCCGCTAGGGCGGGATTAGTGAGTGCGAAGTTCAACTTCGCCGACTACCCAGACGGGGCACTTCCTGCCGATTTCAGCCTCACGGTTGACAATTACGCTGGCGCGTCTTCCCCCGGTTCAATAGTTATTCAGGATGGCAGGGCCGTCTTCTCTCCTGGTGGCTCTGGGTACGCCTCTCTGGCTGTCGCCAGGTACACGACTGCGATGACAACGGACTATCAGGAGATTTCTTGGACTTCGACGGGCGACCCGGTATTTGCTCGCCATGCATACCTTCGCGCAAATTCGGCATTCACCACGTTCCTGCGGGTCACAATAGGTACCTCTGCTATTGATTTTCGGACCGTGTTGGCGGGGGTTCAGACAGCAATAACAAGTTATTCGTACACCTTTAAGCCGGGGGCGAGATACACGCTGAAGGCGGGCGATCTGCTGGACAAGTACACAATTTACCTTTTCGAGAACGACAGGTTGGTCCGTTCATTCACTGATTCATTAAATCTGCATCAGGTGGGGGCGTCGTACCGCTACGGGGCAATCGGGATTTTAGGACTTAACGATGGGTCGGTGCAGGACTACGGGGTTGATTCCGTATTGATAGCCGACCAGCTGTTCCAACCCGGCCCACCAGCAGCGGCGTATGTCTCCACCTCGCAGACAACGACATCCACCACCTACGCCGACCTCGCCACCACCACCGACACCGTGACGGTCAACGTCGGTTCGAGCGGGATGGTAGCAGTATTCATCTACTCCAATATGCAGAACACGGGTAACGCCGGGATCTGGACGAGCTTCGCCATATCAGGAGCTACAACCTTAGCTGCGTCAGACTCATATGCCGTTGAATACAGCACGCCGGGTGCCGGGTGGGAAGCCAGAATTGGTTCCCCCTTTATTGTGCCCAACCTCAACCCCGGCTCGACAACATTCAAGATGAAGTACCGAGTTAATGCCGGAACTGGGAGCTGGAAAGACCGCCGCATTTCCGCCATACCACTCTAAGGAGCACCCCTTTGCCACCAATCACCGTTACCCGCACGGTTGAACAGACCTTCACCGCCTATGAGGTCACCGACGACAACATGTCCGACATCTGGGCGCTACTTCGCGTCGGCCAGGAGTCCGGGGACTTCATCCTGAAACCCCTTGGGGTGCCGAGAGAAGACGGCACGTACGGCACACAGGTCGTCATCACCAAACGTGACGGCACAGATCTCGTTGCCCACGAGGGTTATTGGATCTTGGTGTCCGACGACGACATCACGGTTGTCGACGGTCCGACCGCGACCGCAAAGTTCCGCGCCACCGACAAAGCCAAAGAGAAGCT
This sequence comes from Mycobacterium sp. ML4, assembly GCF_054515735.1. Classification (NCBI taxonomy): domain Bacteria; kingdom Bacillati; phylum Actinomycetota; class Actinomycetes; order Mycobacteriales; family Mycobacteriaceae; genus Mycobacterium; species Mycobacterium sp. ML4. Next base: position 5,634 of record NZ_JBTNSY010000035.1, on the reverse strand, counting down.
GCGCTGGCAGGCCACCAAGACCGCGCCCGACGCCAGAATCCGTGACGGCGCAGTATCGGTCACGTTCAAGTCACCTACCTCGCTCAACGCGCCGTTCACCTACTCGGTTGCCCTGACGGGGCCGGACGGGGAGCAGCGACTCACCCCAACGCCCGAGACTGAGGTCGACAAGCAGCAGGGGGCACTGGTCAAAGGGCTGAACGTCACACTGGCCCTTGGTAATCAAGTCCCCGGTGACCACACCGCCATCGTCACGGTCACCGATGTGCATGGGCGCACCGCCGCCTCGCAGCCGGTGGCGTTCACCGTGCCCGAGCCCGAACCTGAGCCTGAGCCAGAGCCCGAGCTGGACCCGCAGCTATGACCTGCCGCACCTGCCGCCCGCTGCGACACACCCTGCGCAGACATGCGGGCGTCAGCCTCCTGTACGCCATCACCCGACTGGCACGCCGATGATCACCGTCCCACCGTGGGCCACCGCCGCAGCAGCCGCGCTCGCACTGGCCGGGATCATCGCCGTCTGTAAATGGTTGGGCGACAACATGAAAGAAGGGCACAAATGAAAGCCAAGCTCGCGAAGTTCCTGCTCGTCCAGGTCATCCGGTACCTGCGTGACCACCCCACGTTGATCCCCGGCGAGGTGGACGACTGGCTGGTCAAGCAGATCGCAAACGCACTCGGGGTCTAACGTGCCTGCCGGAGCCTTTTCCGGGCAAGGTGCTCCCGGCCGCGCCGACGCCCACACTCTTTACATAGTCGGTGACCATCTGGCGAAAGCCGCAAATTGTCGCCAGACAGCGGATGGCCATGCTTGCAGTGAGTCTTGTTAACTTGCCAGTGTCGCCCGTTGCGCACTGCGTCGTAGCTGTTCTGACTGCGAGTTCCCCATGAGAGATTCCCGATGTGGTTGTTCGCCGGATTGTCATCGGCATGACGGGCCATCAATCCGGGCGGACATGGGCCAACGAAAGCTTCAAGTACGAGGGTATGGACCTTGCGGTCGACGCGGCCCTCTAGGACGACATGCAGGTGGCCAGTCTCCTTGTGGCGGCCCGGTTTGATTACACGCCCCTTGAGCCGTCGCACACCGGGTACCCCAGGTTCTTGCGGCCTCCAACGAGATCCGTTTCGCGCCTCAATGATGCGGTCCAGCGACCGAATCAAGCCAGTATCGCTCACCTCATACCGACCCTCGAATCCGACAACCGGGCGCCACTTCATAAACACAATGGTACTACCAGATCGGGTATACAGCGTATGGGTTTTCGCACCGCTTACGGAAACACACACTCCGAAAACGGCTGGCCAATGGTCGATCAAGGCTCATGCCAATGGATTACGGTCCCCGGCACCGACGTCCGGCTGCAAATCCAGCAAGGTCAACCACTCGCGATCCTTCGTGCTTTCGCCGCCGACTTCAACACCTACGTAGAACCACTCCGCGACGCCGACTCGGCGTGCTGGACCCCCACAAACGAAGTCGGCAACTCAAACCACCTGTCGGGCACTGGCATGGACCTCAACTGGAACGGAGCCGACGGCCGTACCTTCCGCCTCGGCATCCCGGAGTCCGTTGCCTACCCTGGCGACAAAGCACGCAAGCTGCGCGAGCTGATCGACTTCTACGAAGGCATGGTCTTCTGTGGCGGCAACTGGGACATCCGCGACTGGATGCACTTCCAACTCGGCGGCAACACCTGGAACAACCCGAAGACCGGCGACTTCGTCAAGCGCAAGGTCCGCGCCGACGGGTACAGCACGTTCCGCCGCGGCGCTGCCCCGCCGTCCGACCCCGATGCCGGCGGCGGACGCCCTCTCCCGCGCGATGAGAGCGCGGCGGGCGCCCTCTCCCGCGCGATGGGCGCCCGCCTGTCGTTGGACCGCTACCGCCAGCTACTCCCGGCCGTCTCCGCGTCGCTGAAAGCCTGCGAGTGCACCACCGTCGACCGGATCGCCATGTGGTGCGCGCAGATCGGGCATGAGTCCGGCGGGCTGTACTACACCGAGGAGATAGCCAGTGGAGCCGCATACGAGGGCCGCGCCGACCTCGGTAACACCCAGCCCGGCGACGGCGTCCGGTTCAAAGGCCGCTCGTGGATCCAGATCACCGGCAGAAGCAACTACACCCGCCTCTCGCAGTGGGCGGCCAGCAAGGGCCTCGTGCCCAACGCGTCGTTCTTCGTGGACAACCCTGCAGCGTTAGCCGCCGACGAGTACGCCGGCCTCGGCGCCGCATGGTACTGGGTGGTCGCCCGCCCAGACATCAACGCACTCTCCGACCGCCGCGACCTGGAAACCGTCACCCGCCGCATCAACGGCGGCACCAACGGGCTGGCCGACCGCCGCGACAGATACAACCGCGCCCTCGCTTTGGGCGAGCAGCTCCTGACCTTGATAGGTGGTGACGATTTGTCCGCAGACGCCGAACGCATGATCCGCGAACTATGGGAGACCTACGTGGACCGCAAGTACCCGTCGCAGTCCATCTACGCCACTCCCGGCGAGGGGCCACGGTGGAAGCTCTGGGAGCAGGTCCGCAACCTCGACGGCATGGAACACCCCCGCTACGTTGAGGACGCAGCCCGGCTGGGTGACTTCCGCGAGCTGGCCCGCATCGCACTCGTCGCCACCGGCCGCGGCGCTACGACCGACCCGTACGTCGTTGCTCGAGCGCGCCAGTTCATGACCGAACTCGAGCGCGACAACCCCGACATGCTCAAAGCCTTCATCGCAGCGAACGGAGCCCCCCAGTGAAGTTCAACGTCCCCATGCCCGTGCGGTTCGTCCTGGCGTTCCTCGGGCCCGCGCTGGCCGCAGGTGCCGGAGAGAGCGGCGACTGGGCCACCCTGAGCACCGGCCAGCTCGTCTCCATGCTGCTCGCCGGGGTGATGGGTGCCGGTGCGCTGCTGGCGCCGTCCGGCAAGACCGCCCCGAATGACAAGGCGGTCGCCTCCGTGCAAGACGTGGTGACCAAGACCGCCGAAGCCCACGAGAAGCTGACCACGCAGGCTGTCGAGTCGATCGAGCGCGTCAAGGCCGCTGTCGGGGACCTCGGCACGCTGTTGCCGGTGCCCGCGATCACGAACGTGCTCAACCAAGTTCCGCAAGAGGCGTGGCGGCAACCGCTCGGCCCGCTCGCGCAGCAGGCGATGGAGATAGCGCAGGGCCTCGGCGGCCCCCGATGATCGCCCTCGCCGAGTCCGTCTCCCAGGCCGTCAACACCTGGCCCGCCGTCGCCCTGGCCGTCGTCGGTGTCGTCGGCGGCTGGGGGACGCTGATCATCAAGGTCTGGGCAGAGGGGCGCAAGAGCGCGGCCACCCAGGCGAAGGTGGCGAAGATCGAGGAACAGGTCACCAACGGCGGCTCGAACCTCGCCGCGACCGTAGGGCAGGTCAAGTCGATGCTCTCTGACCAGCGCGAGGATATCGCGGGCATTCGCAAGGACATCGGCGGGATACGTGGGGAGATCCGCGAAGAGCGTGAGTCTCGCGTCGACCTAGCCCGCACGCTGGAACAACGCCTCAAGCACCTGGAACGGCGCGGGGCGTGACCTCCGGTGAACACCGCGCAGCGCCAGATCCTGGCCATGCTGGCAGACCTGATCACCTACGAGGCCGAGCACCTACGCGACGGGATGCTGATCACCGACGAGTGCCGCCGGGTCACCGCGCGCTGGCCGGTCGCCGGGCGCGTGGTCATCCTGGCCGCCGGCGCGGTGGTCATCGGGCACCTGGCCGACGTCGTGCCCTACCGCTACGACCTGCTGGCGCAGAAGTTCTGGGCGGCGCGGCGTCTACCCCGCACTAGACAGGCGTGGCAACCCCGCACTGACCTGCGCGAATAGTAAACGGGTGAGAAATTCGCCCCGTAAACCTACACCGCCCCCGCCTGACCTCCCCCGCTCCGAGGTCAGGCGGGGGCGGTTTTGGCGTTTCCTGGGAAGGTGCGGTGTCCCCTTTACCGCCCGAGGTACTCGGGGCAGTACGAGGAGATTGCCGCGAATACAATCATGAGAGCCTGGAAGTGGGGCATTCCTGGGATATCTCGCATCACAGACGCGGCCTCGCTCTCAGAATTGGAACCTCGCGCCATGTCTTTGCAGACCAAGTGGCCGCTTGATATCGCCCATTGCACGTCCGTGATTGTTACCCCCGCTTGCTGTACCTGGGCCAGGTACTTCGCGTCCGCGCTGGGTCCGCTGGGCACTGGCGGCACTAGGTGCTCGGCAGGCGGGACCGGCGGCAGCGTCCACGTCTCTGGCTGGGCGACGGCCTCCGTGGGCGCTGCGGTGACCGAACTGGGCGCGGCGGTCGGCCCCGTCGGAACCACCACGACTTCTGTCAGCTCCGCGAACCACTGCCGATCCACCAACGTCACCGCCCCGGCGACCGCCACGCAGGCAGAGAACACGGCCAGGGCATTGCGGCAGACCGCGCGCCACGGTGCCGGCTCCACTGGAAGCGGCACCGGCGGAACGGGGGTCAGGTCGCCTAGCTCCGGCTGTTCGGATGACCAGGCCAGCTCGGCCGCCTGGGTCGGCGCAAGATCATCCAGCACCACCGAGGTCTCGACAGCCTCTACCGCCGCAGTCTCGTCGACCACCTCGGCCATGTGGGCATGGTAGACCCGCTGGCCGACTAGTGGGAAGGTATCAGTTCTGGCTTGCGTTTCCGGTAGCTTGCCGCCGCCTCGGCCACCGAGCGGACCTCCTGGGTCGACACTGCCGTGTACCGCTGTGTCGTGGCGACTGACGCGTGGCCAAGCGCTTCTTTGACGGCGACGATATCGCGCGTGCCCGCGTAACCCCGGGTGGCGAATCTGTGCCGCAGCTTGTGCATGGTCCACCCATCCGGCATCAGGTTGGAGATCACCGTCCCAACCCAACCGGGGCTGATATGTCCGTCGATCTGGCCGGGAAACAGGTAGTCGTGGCGGGTGCAGTAGTTGCGGATCTCGGCGGCAAGGTCGGCTATCAGCGGCACGACGCGCTGCCTGCCGCCTTTGCCGTGGACAAGAATAGACCAGCCGTTACCATCATGCAGCAAATCACTTGAGTGACACACGGCTACCTCGGCTCGCCGCATTCCGGCCTCGCCGGCGAGTCGGGCCATAAGCCTCTCGCGGGGGCCAGCTGCCGCGAGCAGCTCGTCCCAAACATCATCGGGCGCAGGCCGTGGCCGGGGCGTTGGTGGCGGCACGGAGGGCAGTAGCTCCGCTGGGTTCGACTCACAGACGCCGTTGAGTATCGCCCACTGGTAGAAGCTGATCAGGCTGGCGCGCACGCCTTTGCGGTGCTCATTTGACCATTGCTGGGCGCTGCACAGACCGATGATCATGTTGATGGTGAGTTCGCTTGGACCGTTGGTATGGGACCGGCGGGCTATACTGCGCAAGTGGTCTCGGCGCAACTTGATCGTCCCCTCGCGCCGACCGGCCACCCGAAGCCAGACCGCCCACCCGTTGATAGCGTCTTCCCACTGCTTCGGCAGTAGGGGTACCTGATTCCTCATAGCGAACATCATCTCTACCGATCTAGCAAAAGCCAGAATGTTCGACATTTTGTGACCATATGGTTAGCTGGCTCATAGAAATTTCACGCAGCGTGCGGCATGTCGGTAAGCTCACCTACCGGTT
>NZ_JBTNSY010000034.1:0-53067 GCF_054515735.1 Mycobacterium sp. ML4 | reverse complement strand
AGCGAGATGAACGATCAAGCTGCTGTGAGTGAGGTGACTGACGTGACCGAACCGGCCGAAGGCACCGATAGCACCGAGGCGCCGCACCCGCACGACCCGCACCTCCAGGTCTTGCGCGGGCACCCCACCGACCAGGAGCTGGCCGCGCTGGTCGCGGTGCTGGGCACCATCGGCCACGCGCCGGAGCCGCCCCCGCCCGAGCCGTCCCGGTGGGGCCTACCGGTCGATAAGTTGCGCTACCCCGTCTACAGCTGGCAGCGCATCACCCTGCAGGAAATGACGCACATGCGCCAATGACGCGGCTGGTGCTCGGGTCGGCCTCTACGGGCCGGCTCAAGGTGCTGCGTCAGGCGGGGGTGGATCCGCTGGTGCGGGTCTCCGGCCTCGACGAGGACGGGCTGATCGCGGCGCTGGGACCCGGCGCCGCGCCTGAAGAGGTGGTGCGCGCGCTGGCCCGCGCCAAGGCCGAACACGTGGCGGACCTGCTCGATGAGCGCGACGTGACCGCGGATTGCGTTGTCCTGGGCTGTGATTCGATGCTCTACCTGGACGGTCAGTTGTGCGGCAAGCCGGCCTCCACCGAGGACGCCCGCCGGCAGTGGCGGTCGATGGCCGGGCGCGCCGGGCAATTGCACACCGGGCACTGCCTGATTCGTATGCAGAACCACGGCGTCGCCCGGGTGGAGGCGCAAACATCGATCACCACGGTGCATTTCGGCTCGCCGACGGAACCCGACCTGGAGGCCTACCTGGCCAGCGGTGAGCCGCTGCGGGTCGCGGGCGGGTTCACGCTCGACGGCCTGGGCGGCTGGTTCATCGACGGCGTCGACGGCGATCCGTCGACGGTGATCGGAGTGAGCCTGCCGCTGCTGCGCTCGCTGCTGGCACGGTGCGGTTTGTCGGTCGGCGACATCTGGGCGGCGAACGCGGCCTAGCCTGGCGAACCATGGCCACCTGGATCGAGTTCGTCGCGGCGGCGCCGCGGATCGCTGCAATCTTCGCCCGTCGCCATCGTGCCGCGCACAACCTGTGCATGCTGGCCACCCTGCGCTCCGACGGCTTCCCGCGGATCAGTCCGATGGAGCCCCGGATATTCGAGGACGAGTTGTGGATCTCCGGGATGCCCGACACCACCAAATACCGCGACCTGCAACGTGATCCGAGGTTGTGTCTGCACACCGCCACCGTCGACACCCAGGTGACCGAGGGCGATGCGAAGCTGTGGGGACGTGCCTACCTGGTCCCGTACGGCGCGCGCCACCAGCGCTTCGCCGATGCGCTGTTCGACGACATCGGGCTCGACCTGCGCGACCAGGAGTTCGACCTGATCGGTGTCGACATCACCGGAGCGTCGTCGGTGCAGGTGGCCGACGGCCACCTGGACATCACGATCTGGAAGCCCGGCCGGGCCGAACGGGTGGTGCGCAAACACTGAGTAGGCTTTGAGGCGTGCCGCTTCCTCCGGATCCAAGCCCCAGCCTGCAGGTCTACGCCCACCCCGAACGGCTCGTCACCGCCGACTGGCTGTCCGCCCACCTCGGGTCGCCCGGCCTGGCGATCGTCGAATCCGACGAGGACGTGCTCCTCTACGATGTCGGTCACATCCCCGGAGCCGTCAAGATCGACTGGCACACCGACCTCAACGACCCGCGCGTGCGCGACTACATCAACGGCGAGCAGTTCGCCGCGCTGATGGACAGCAAGGGCATCGCCCGCGACGACACCGTGGTGATCTACGGGGACAAGAGCAACTGGTGGGCTGCCTACGCGCTGTGGGTGTTCACCCTGTTCGGCCAGCCTGACGTGCGGTTGCTCAACGGCGGACGCGACCTCTGGCTGGCCGAGCGGCGCGACACCACGCTGGACGTCCCACACCGGACGTCGTCCGGCTACCCGGTCGTGCAACGCAACGACGCACCGATTCGCGCCTATAGAGACGACGTCCTGCAGGCCCTCGGTAGTGAGCCGCTGATCGACGTGCGCTCACCCGATGAATACACCGGCAAGCGCACCCACATGCCCGACTACCCCGAGGAAGGGGCGCTGCGCGCGGGCCACATCCCCACCGCGCGCTCCATTCCGTGGGGCAAGGCCGCCGACGAGAACGGGCGCTTTCGCAGCCGCGAGGAATTGGAAGAGCTGTATGACTTCCTGGGCCCCGACGACAAGACCATCGTCTACTGCCGCATCGGCGAGCGATCCAGCCACACCTGGTTCGTGTTGACCCACTTGCTGGGCAAGCCGGATGTGCGCAACTACGACGGCTCGTGGACCGAGTGGGGCAACACCGTGCGGGTGCCGATCGTCGCCGGTATTGAGCCAGGTGAAGCACCAGGGCGATGAACTGATGAGCATGCCAGCGCCCCTGGCCGAGGTGGTGTCCGACTTCGCCGAGGTCCAGGGTCAGGACAAACTGCAGCTCCTTCTGGAGTTCGCCGGAGACCTCCCCGCGCTGCCGCCCGAGCTGGCCGAGTCCGCGATGGAGCCGGTGCCCGAGTGCCAGTCACCGCTGTTTCTTCATGTCGACGCTTGCGATCCCGAGCGGGTGCGGCTGTATTTCAGCGCGCCGGCCGAAGCGCCCACCACCCGCGGATTCGCCGCCATACTGGCGGCCGGACTGGACGGGCAACCGGCCGACGCGATTCTCGCGGTACCCGAGGATTTCTACACAGAGCTGGGTCTGGCGGCTCTGATCAGCCCACTTCGGCTACGTGGCATGTCGGCGATGCTCGCGCGAATCAAGAGGCGGCTGCGCGACGGCGCCTGAATGGGGAACCGCGTGACCGGGTCCGCGGCGCGCCGCATAAACTGCCCACGATAAGACTTGTAAGAAATTCTCTTAGAGAGAAGTTTCTGCTACGACAGGCGAAGAAGACGTCGATACAGGAGGCGCTAGTGCCCAGCCACGCCAGCTCGAAGATCTCCAAGGTTCTGGTCGCAAACCGCGGTGAGATCGCAGTCCGGGTCATCCGGGCGGCCCGGGACGCCGGACTGGCCAGCGTGGCGGTCTACGCCGAACCCGACGCCGAGGCGCCGCACGTCCGGCTGGCCGACGAGGCGTTCGCGCTGGGCGGGCAGACCTCGGCCGAGTCCTACCTCGACTTCGGCAAGCTGCTGGACGCCGCCGCCAAGTCCGGCGCCAACGCCGTGCACCCCGGCTACGGATTCCTGTCGGAGAACGCCGGCTTCGCCCAGGCCGTGATCGACGCCGGCCTGATCTGGATCGGGCCCAGCCCGCAGTCCATCCGCGACCTCGGTGACAAGGTCACCGCCCGCCACATCGCCGCCCGCGCCCAGGCCCCGCTGGTGCCCGGCACACCGGACCCGGTCAAGGACGCCGACGAAGTCGTGGCGTTCGCCCAGGAATACGGGGTGCCGGTCGCGATCAAGGCCGCCTTCGGCGGCGGCGGCAAGGGCATGAAGGTGGCCCGCACCCTGGAAGAGATCCCGCACCTGTACGAGTCGGCGGTGCGCGAAGCGGTCGCCGCGTTCGGTCGCGGCGAGTGCTTCGTCGAGCGCTACCTGGACAAGCCCCGCCACGTCGAGGCACAGGTGATCGCCGACCAGCACGGCAATGTGGTGGTCGCGGGCACGCGGGACTGCTCGCTGCAGCGCCGCTTTCAGAAGCTGGTGGAGGAGGCCCCGGCGCCGTTCCTCACCGACGCGCAGCGCAAGGAGATCCACGAATCGGCCAAGCGGATCTGCAAGGAGGCGCACTACTACGGCGCCGGCACCGTCGAATACCTGGTCGGCCAGGACGGCCTGATCTCGTTCCTGGAGGTCAACACCCGTCTGCAGGTCGAGCACCCGGTCACCGAGGAGACCGCGGGCATCGATTTGGTGCTGCAGCAGTTCAAGATCGCCAACGGCGAGAAGCTGGACATCACCGAGGACCCGACGCCGCGCGGCCACGCCATCGAGTTCCGGATCAACGGGGAGGACGCCGGCCGCGGCTTCCTGCCCGCCCCCGGCCCGGTGACCAGGTTCCACCCGCCGAGCGGCCCCGGTGTGCGGCTGGACTCCGGCGTCGAGACGGGATCGGTGATCGGCGGGCAGTTCGATTCGATGCTGGCCAAGCTGATCGTGTACGGCGCCGACCGCCACGAGGCGCTGGCCCGGGCACGGCGCGCATTGGACGAATTCGAGGTCGAAGGCCTGGCCACGGTGATCCCGTTCCATCGTGCTGTGGTCGCCGACCCCGCGTTCATCGGCGACGACGAGGGTTTCACCGTGCACACGCGCTGGATCGAGACCGAGTGGGACAACACCATCGAGCCGTTCACCGGCGGCGAACCCGTGGACGAGGAGGAGAGCCGGCCGCGGCACAAGGTGGTCGTCGAGGTCGACGGCCGGCGCGTCGAGGTCTCGCTGCCCGGCGACCTGGCGCTGTCCAGCGGCGCGCCCGACGCCGTCGGGGTGGTGCGCCGCAAGCCCAAGCCGCGCAAGCGGGGCGCGCACGCCGGTGCGGGCGCCTCCGGTGACGCGGTGGTCGCACCGATGCAGGGCACCGTGGTCAAGGTCGCGGTCGAGGAAGGCCAGGAAGTCGCCGCGGGGGACCTGGTGGTCGTCCTGGAGGCGATGAAGATGGAGAACCCGGTCACCGCGCACAAGGACGGCGTCATCACCGGCCTGGCGGTGGAGCCCGGCGCTGCCATCACCCAGGGCACGGTGCTTGCCGAGATCAAATAGCGCTGGACAACGCCGGGTGTGTGCTGACGGCGACCGACACGCCGGCGGTTTCGCCTCAGCCGCACACTCGACCCTTCCTATGAATAGGGCCGCATCGTTTGTCGACCCTGCCCGCCGCGGGTAGGGTCGAAAGCAGGTTGAGTTCACAGCCGCCTGGAAACACCGTCTTGTAGGTGCGATTTCTGACCGCGGCGATTCGCACGCTCGATGTGATCCACAGCAACGAATGATCGTCGACTGATGGAGTTCACGATGCCCGTGACCCAAACCTGGCTGAAAGCCGATAACGCCGACTTCACCGCCCAGTGGGAAAACGGCGACGGCATGGTCAGTGCCTACGGCGAGCTCGACGCCGCCAACGCCGACCAGCTCGCGGAATACGTCGACCGCTGCCTCACGCAATGCCGTTGGCTGACCCTCGATCTCTCTGGACTGAAATTCATTGGCACTGCCGGCTTTTCGGCTCTGCACCGGATCAATGTGGCGTGTTCAGCGGCCGATGTGCGCTTGGCGATGGTGCCCAGCCTGGCCGTGTCGCGACTACTGCGGATCTGCGACCCGGATGGCGTGCTGCCGATCGCTGAGCAAAAACGCCACGGATCGGCACACCCGCGGCTACTCCAGCTGATCCCGGAGCCGAGCTAGCGACTTGGCCAGCAGCCGGGACACGTGCATCTGTGAGATGCCCACCCGCTCGGCGATCTGCGTCTGCGTCATCGACTCGAAGAACCTGAGCACCAACACCATTCGCTCCCGCTCCGGCAGCGCCTCCAGCAACGGCCGCAACGCCTCGCGGTTCTCGATACGGTCCAGACCCGAGTCGACATCCCCCAGCGTGTCAGCGATCGCGCGGGCGTCGTCGTCCTCGTTACCGCCACCGCTGTCAATGGACAGGGTGTTGTAGGAGCTGCCGGCCACCAGGCCCTCCACCACCTCGGCGCGGTCCATACCCAGCTCGGCGGCCAGCTCGGTCGCGGTGGGTGCCCGGCCCAGGCGCTGCGACAACTCTGCCGTAGCAGTGCCCAGCCGCAGGTGCAGTTCCTTCAGTCGGCGCGGCACCTTGACCGACCAGCTGTTGTCCCGGAAATGCCGCCGAACCTCGCCCATGATGGTGGGCACCGCGAAAGAGACAAAATCCGAACCGGTTTCGACATCGAACCGGACGACGGCATTGACCAGACCGACGCGAGCCACCTGGATCAAATCGTCGCGCGGTTCACCGCGACCCTCGAAGCGCCGCGCGATGTGATCGGCCAGCGGCAAGCAGCGCTCCACGATCTTGTCCTGATGACGCTGGAATTCCGCTGAACCGGCGGCGAAGCCGGCCAGCTCACGGAACATGTCCGGGACATCGGCGTATTCGTTGGGTCGCGAACTGGAACCGCCGGCAGTTTGCTCTGTCAACTGGCCGTCACTTACTGGGGGCCGCCCGCCGCGCTGTCAACGAGATGCCGAAGACACTGCCCGCTGCATCGGGCTTGCGACCGTCATGGAATGTCTGGACATCGTCGGCCAGTGAGGTCAGTACATGCCAACTGAAGCTTCCCGGCGCCACTACCTCGTGGGTATCGCACGCGGCGGACGCCTCGACCACGAGTTCGTCGTCTCGGGGGTCGACCACCAGAGTCAGGATCGCGTCGGGGGTGGCCGACCTGATCAGCCGAGTGCATGCCTCGTCCACGGCCAGGCGCAGATCGGCCACGGCGTCGAAATCCAGGTCTTCGAAGGTGCCGATGGCACCCACCAGGGTGCGCAGCATCGCCAGGTTCTCCAGGCGCGCAGCAACGTTCAGTTCGACAGCGCGATACCCGCGCTGGCGCCCGTTAGTGCGCTGATCCGCATCGGTCATGTGGCCTCCCGGCAATGTTCGACCGACACTACTCCTGGCAGAGGTCCGGTCTTCTGCGCCGGCTTGCGGCCCATTGTGGACCTCGGGGTCGAGTCGGTTGGTCATGATCGCCACCGGGTATTCAACCAGTTGCCGGCGAGGCAGACGTGACCGACATAGTACGCACGCGCCCAACGGGGCGCGCCGTGGTGGTTGCCGGGATGATGTTGCTGGTCGTTCTGGTCGTAGCGATCAGTGTCGGTGCTTTCGTGATTCTGTGCCCCACGATGGGGTGACCACGCCAATGCGAACGTGCCGGTACTCATCATGGTGCAGACCAGATACCCCGTTGTCGACGTGGATAAAACTCCGGCGAGCGAGTTTTCCGTTGTGATCTTTGCGACGCAAACCGCCCGACTGGCCGGTCGCCGACGCGGGGCACCGGTTTTGCCCGCGAACCTCAGATTGCGAGGGCCGGCCCGGCGATCGGCGGGACCCCCATCGACAGCGCGACGAGCATCAGCGTCAGCAGAAACCACCCGGCACCGTGCCAACCCCACCAGGTGCCCCGGTCGCGCCACACCCGGTAGGTGCGCACAAAAGCCCACACGCCGGCGAACAGCAGGATCAGCGGACCGCCGAACGCCAGCATCGTCCGCTCGGGCGCACCACACGCCACCGTGTCCACGCTGGCGCCGCCGCAGGTACTGACCCACAAGGCGGCGACGATCACGAAGCCCACCCCGGCGGCCGTGGCCAGCGCGGCGAACCGGAGGGCGGCGTGGACTTCCCTGTCGTCGCGACCGGCCCGGTCACCACGCAATTTCTCGTCTGCTGTATGCATCGGAGCACCTCTTGTATCTCGCGCATCGCTCGCGGCGGTTGCCGTTTGTTGATAGCCGCGACGCGTTTTTGAGTCAATACCCGGCGGGTACGCCCAGCAAACCGAGTGCGGTACGGCTCACAGCATCGCCACAGGCTGGGCCATCGCCGCCGACCTCGGGTGGCGGCAAACTTATGCCGCATGAGTAAGATCGGTTCTCATGGCGACAGCCAGGAGGCGGTTATCCCCCGAGGATCGACGCGCCGAACTGCTCGCTCTGGGGGCGGAGGTCTTCGGTAAGCGACCCTACGACGAGGTGCGGATCGACGAGATTGCCGAGCGTGCCGGGGTGTCGCGCGCGCTCATGTACCACTATTTCCCGGACAAGCGGGCATTCTTCGCCGCTGTCGTCAGGGATGAAGCGGACCGGCTGTACGCGGCAACCAACACCGAGCCGTCTCCGGGCATGACCATGTTCGAGGAGATCCGGATGGGTGTGCTGGCCTACATGGCCTACCACGAACAGAATCCGGAGGCCGCCTGGGCGGCGTACGTGGGCCTGGGCCGCTCGGACCCGGTTCTGCTCGGCATCGACGACGAAGCGAAAAACCGCCAGATGGAACACATCATGAACCGCATCACCGAGGTCGTGGGCGGGATACCGGGACAGGGCGCGCTGGAACCCGAGGTCGAACGCGACCTGCGGGTGGTCATCCACGGCTGGCTGGCGTTCACCTTCGAAACCTGTCGGCAGCGGATCATGGACCAGACGCTGGAAGCCGACCGGCTCGCGGATGCCTGCGCGCACACGCTGCTGGACTCGATCGCCAGGGTGCCGGAGATCCCGCCGCAGCTGGCCGAGGCCATGGCGACCGCCCGCTTCAAGCCGCAGGTGTAGCCGGCCGGCTCGGCTTGTCGGTACCCCTTGGCACCATGGCAGGGGTGAGCACTTCGATACCGGGCCCGGAGGTCGCATCGGCCCTGGCGCGGTTCAGCCCGATCACCCGCGATTGGTTCGCCAGCACCTTCGCCGCGCCCACCACCGCCCAGGCCCAGGCCTGGACGGCGATCGCCGACGGACACAACACGCTGGTCATCGCGCCCACCGGCTCGGGTAAGACGCTGGCGGCGTTCCTATGGGCGTTGGACAGCCTCGCCGGCCTGGCCGCACCGGACCGTCCCACCGGGACCCGGGTGTTGTATGTCTCCCCGCTCAAAGCGCTCGCCGTCGACGTCGAACGCAACCTGCGCACTCCGCTAACCGGGCTGACCCGGCTGGCGCAGGCCCGCGGCCTGCCCGCGCCCGCGATCAGTGTGGGCGTGCGTTCCGGAGATACTCCGCCCGCTCAGCGCCGCCAGCTCATCAACTCGCCGCCGGACGTGCTGATCACCACCCCCGAGTCGTTGTTCCTGATGTTGACCTCGGCGGCCCGGGAAATCCTGGCGGGCGTGCGAACCGTCATCGTCGACGAGATCCACGCGATCGCGGCCACCAAGCGCGGCGCGCACCTGGCGTTGTCGCTGGAGCGCCTGGACGAGCTGCGCAGCGGACCACCGGCCCAGCGCATCGGGCTTTCGGCCACGGTGCGACCGCCCGAAGAGCTGGCGCGGTTTCTGTCCGGGCAGTCCCCGACCACGATCGTCGCGCCGCCCTCAGCCAAGACCGTCGAGCTCTCGGTGCAGGTGCCGGTACCCGACATGGCCAACCTGACCAACAACTCGATCTGGCCGGACGTCGAGGCGCGGCTGGTCGACCTGATCGAATCGCACAACTCGACCATCGTGTTCGCCAACTCGCGGCGGCTGGCCGAGCGACTCACCGCACGGCTCAACGAGATTCACGCCGAACGCGCGGGAGTCGAGCTGCCTTCGGGCGGCAATGCGCAGGTGGCCGGTGGCGCGCCGGCCCATGTCATGGCCAGCGGCCAGACCTTCGGCGCCCCGACGCTGCTTGCCCGCGCTCACCACGGATCGGTGAGCAAGGAACAACGCGCAATCGTCGAGGAAGACCTCAAGAGCGGACAGCTCAAAGCGGTGGTGGCCACTTCCAGCCTCGAACTCGGCATCGACATGGGCGCTGTCGATCTGGTGATCCAGGTGGAGGCCCCACCATCGGTGGCCAGCGGTCTGCAGCGCATCGGGCGGGCCGGCCACCAGGTCGGTGAGGTCTCACGCGGGGTGTTGTTCCCCAAATACCGCACCGACCTGATCGGCTGCGCGGTGAGCGTGCAGCGCATGCTGACCGGGCAGATCGAAACCATGCGGGTGCCCGCCAACCCGCTGGACATCCTGGCCCAGCAGACGGTCGCGGCAGCCGCGCTCGAGCCACTTGACGCCGACCGCTGGTTCGACACCGTGCGGCGAAGCGCGCCGTTCGCGACACTGCCGCGCAGCGTGTTCGAAGCGACCCTGGATCTGCTGTCGGGCAAGTACCCGTCGACCGATTTCGCCGAGCTTCGGCCGCGGCTGGTCTACGACCGCGATCGCGGCACACTCACCGCGCGGCCCGGTGCACAGCGCCTGGCCGTCACCTCCGGCGGCGCCATACCCGACCGCGGGTTGTTCGCCGTCTACCTCGCCACCGACTCCGAGAAACCCTCGCGGGTGGGCGAACTCGACGAGGAGATGGTGTACGAGTCTCGCCCCGGTGATGTCATCTCACTGGGCGCCACCAGTTGGCGCATCGTCGAGATCACCCACGACCGCGTGCTGGTGGTACCCGCACCCGGACAGCCCGCGCGGTTGCCGTTCTGGCGCGGTGACAACGCCGGCCGTCCCGCGGAGCTCGGCGCCGCGCTCGGCGCGCTCACCGGAGAGCTGGCCGCGCTGACCCGGGAGGAATTCGACAAACGTTGTGCCGGTTTGGGTTTCGACGAGTACGCGACGGACAACCTGTGGCGGCTGCTGGACGAGCAGCGGGCCGCGACGCGAGTGGTTCCCACCGACGCCACGCTGCTGGTGGAACGGTTCCGAGACGAACTCGGTGACTGGCGGGTGGTCCTGCACTCGCCGTACGGATTGCAGGTGCACGGCCCCCTCGCGCTTGCGGTGGGGCGGCGGCTGCGCGAACGGTACGGCCTCGACGAGAAACCGACCGCGTCCGACGACGGCATCGTGGTGCGGCTGCCCGATACCGGATTCGGCGACGGGGACACCCCGCCGGCGGCCGAACTGTTCGTATTCGATCCCGACGAGATCGACCCGATCGTCACCGCGGAGGTCGGCGAGTCGGCGCTGTTCGCGTCGCGGTTCCGGGAGTCGGCCGCCCGCGCCCTGTTGCTGCCCCGCCGCCATCCCGGCCGGCGCTCCCCGCTGTGGCAGCAGCGGCAGCGTGCCGCCCGGCTGCTGGAGGTGGCGCGCAAATACCCCGACTTCCCGATCGTGCTGGAGACCATCCGGGAATGCCTGCAGGACGTGTACGACGTTCCCACCCTGTGCACCCTGATGGCGCAGATCGCCCAACGCAAGGTGCGGGTGTTTGAAGCCGAAACCGACCGTCCTTCACCGTTTGCCGCCTCACTGTTGTTCGGTTACGTCGGCGCCTTCATGTACGAGGGCGATGTCCCGCTGGCCGAGCGCCGCGCCGCGGCCCTGTCGCTGGACAGCACGCTGCTGGCCGAACTGCTGGGCCGCGTCGAACTGCGCGAGCTGCTTGATCCCGACGTCATCGCCGGCACCGGGCGCCAGCTGCAACACCTCTCGGCCGACCGGGCCGCCCGGGACGCCGAAGGCGTTGCCGATCTGCTGCGGCTGCTGGGTCCGCTGACCGAGCAGGAGGTGGCGGCCCGCGCGAACGCCGCGGACGTCGGGGGCTGGCTGGAAGGTCTGCGTGCCGCCCGCCGC
Source organism: Mycobacterium sp. ML4 (assembly GCF_054515735.1). NCBI lineage: Bacteria > Bacillati > Actinomycetota > Actinomycetes > Mycobacteriales > Mycobacteriaceae > Mycobacterium > Mycobacterium sp. ML4. Next base: position 41,884 of record NZ_JBTNSY010000034.1, on the reverse strand, counting down.
GCACTGACCGTGTCGTTCGCAGGACAGCGCTGGTGGGTTGCCGTCGAGGACATCGGCCGGCTCCGCGACGGTGTCGGCGCGGCGGTGCCGGTGGGCCTGCCGGCGGCGTTCACCGAGTCGGTGGCCGATCCGCTGGGCGAGCTGCTCGGCCGCTTCGCCCGCACCAATACACCGTTCAGCACCGCACAGGCGGCCGCACGGTTCGGTTTGGGCTTGCGGGTGACCGCCGACGTGTTGGGCCGCCTGGCTGCCGACGGCCGTCTGGTGCGCGGCGAATTCGTCGCCGTGACTACCGGCGGCGCCGGATCCGAACAGTGGTGTGACGCCGACGTGTTGCGCATCCTGCGGCGCCGGTCGCTGGCCGCGCTGCGTGCTCAGGTCGAGCCGGTCAGCACCGCCGCATATGGCCGGTTCCTGCCGGCCTGGCACCAGGTGGGTACGTCCGAGGCCGGCGTGGACCGATTGGCGGCGGTCATCGATCAGCTGGCGGGGGTGCGGATCCCGGCGTCGGCGCTGGAACCGCTGGTACTTGGGCCGCGCGTACGCGACTACTCCCCCGCCCTGCTCGACGAGCTGCTGGCCACCGGTGAGGTCACCTGGTCGGGTGCCGGATCGATCTCGGGCAGCGACGGCTGGGTCGCGCTGCACCCCGCTGACTCCGCGGCGCTGACGCTGTCCCCACCTGCCGAGATCGAGTTCACCGATGTCCACCGCGGGATCTTGGACGCGCTGTCCGGCGGCGGAGCGTACTTCTTCCGCCAGCTTGCCGCGGCCGGCGGCTCGGAATCGGAGCTGAAAGCGGCGCTGTGGGAACTCGTCTGGGCCGGCTGGGTCACCGGCGACACGTTCGCCCCGGTGCGCGCGCTGCTGGGTGGCAGCACGGGCCCGCGCAGAAGGTCGGCACCCGCACACCGCACCCGGCGTGCACCGCGGCTGAGCCGTTACAGCGTCGCGCATCCGCAGCAACGCACCGCCGACCCGACGGTCGCCGGGCGATGGTCGGCGCTGCCTGCGCGAGAACCGGACTCCACGCTGCGGGCCCATTTCCAGGCCGAGTTGCTGCTGAACCGTCACGGCGTGCTGACCAAGGGCGCGGTGGCCGCCGAAGGTGTGCCGGGCGGCTTCGCCGCGCTGTACAAGGTGTTGAGCGCATTCGAAGACGCCGGCCGCTGCCAGCGCGGCTACTTCATCGAGTCCCTGGGAGGCGCGCAGTTCGCGGTCGCCTCGACCGTGGACCGGCTGCGCAGCTATCTCGACGGGGTGGATCCGCAGCGACCGGATTACCGCGCGGTGGTGCTGGCAGCCACCGACCCGGCTAATCCGTACGGCGCGGCGCTGCCGTGGCCCGATTCGGCGGCCGAGGGCTCAGCGCGGCCGGGTCGCAAAGCCGGGGCGCTGGTGGTGTTGGTGGACGGCCAGTTGTGCTGGTTCTCCGAACGCGGTGGCCGCTCCCTGCTGATGTTCACCGACGACCCCGACGCCAACCACGCGGCGGCCATCGCGCTGGCCGAACTGGTCTCCGGCCGGCGGGTGGCATCCCTGCTGGTCGAGCGGGCCAATGGGGTCTCCGTGCTGCAGCCGGACTCCCCGGCCGGGCCGGCGCTGGCCGCCCTGGCCGAGGCGGGGTTCGCGCGTACGCCCCGCGGATTGCGACTGCGGTAGTCATGCCCGAAGGTGACACCGTCTGGCACACCGCCGCCACGCTGCGCGAGCACCTGCAGGGACGCACCCTGACCCGTTGCGATGTGCGGGTGCCCAAATTCGCCACCGTAGACCTCACCGGTCACGTGGTCGACGAGGTGCTCAGCCGGGGCAAGCACCTGTTCATCCGAGTCGGGCCCGCCAGCATCCACTCCCATCTGAAAATGGACGGCAGCTGGCGGGTCGGCAGGCAGCGGGTCGATCACCGGGCACGAATCATCTTGGAAGCGGGTGAGATTCGGGCCGTCGGCATCGATCTGGGCGTGCTGGAGATCCTCGAGCGCGACCACGACACCACCGCTGTCGCGCATCTGGGGCCCGACCTGCTCGGCAACGACTGGGACGCCCGGGTTGCCGCCGCCAACCTGATCGCCGACCCGGATCGTCCGATCTCCGAGGCGTTGCTCGACCAGCGCGTGATGGCCGGGGTCGGCAACGTGTACAGCAACGAGTTGTGTTTCGTCAGCGGGCACCTGCCGACCGCGCCGGTGCGCGACATCGCCGATCCGCTGCGCCTGGTCTCGCGTGCCCGGGAGATGTTGTGGGCCAATCGCTCTCGCCGAAACCGCACCACCACCGGCGACACCCGGGCAGGCCGGCAGGTGTGGGTCTACGGGCGGGCCGGGCAACCGTGTCGGCGCTGCCGCACACCCATCGCCCACGACGGCGACGCGCAGCGGGTGCAGTACTGGTGCCCCTCCTGCCAGCGCTGAACCGGCGCCGGGTCAGTCGCGGCCGTGGCTCAGGAAGAACTCGGCGATCACCTGGGAGCCGTCGAACACCCGGGTGGTGGCCCCGATCACCGTCTTCGGCAGGTACTGCTTGCCGCCCGGCCAGGTGTGGCCACCCTTCTCGATCCGGTACAGAACCACTTCGGTGTTGTCCGCACACGCCGAGGCGGCATACCGGCGCACCACGGTTCCGTCGTTGACGCTGGGCAAATCCTCGACCGTGGGATTCCCCTGACAACGGTCGACGGCCCGCCACCGGTCCAGCAGACTAGTCACCGAGATGGCGTGGCTCAACCCGCCGCGGCCGCGAACGTCACCGCCGTTGTAGGGCACCACCGGATCACCGGTGCCGTGAGCGTCCAGCACCGACACCGGGCGGGACGGGTTGCATGCCACGCCGACGCCCAGGGTGCCGGAGATCGGTGCGATCGCGGCGAACATGTCGGCGCGGTCGCACGCCAGACGGTTGGACATGAATCCGCCGTTGGACATGCCGGTGGCGAAGATGTGCCCGGCCGGGACCTTGAAATCATCGCGAAGCTTATTCACCAGGGAGACCAGGAAACCGACGTCGTCCACACGTTTGCGGTCGGCCGGGGAGGCGCCCCGCCCGTCGGCCCAGCTCTTGTCGTAACCGTCGGGGTAAACAACCAGCAGGCCGTTGGCGTCGGCGACGGAGTCGAAGTCGGTCAGGTTACGCTGCCCGGCGCCGGTGCCGCCGCCGCCGTGCAGATTGAGCACCAACCCGACCGGCGGCCCCGGCGGCACATGTACCAGATACGTCCGGTTCAGCCCGCCATAGGGAAATATCCCCGCCTGGTCGCGCGCCCGGGCTGCCGCCACCTGCCGCTCGGTGCAGCCGGCCAGACAGGCCAGCAGCACGGTGAGCAAGAGCAATCGCGCCCATGGCATGCCGTCAAACGTACCGATCGATCCCGCGCCGTCGGTCCCGTCGTCGGCGCTCACCCCGCGGACGGCGGCCGGGTCATGAAGGTGCCCTTGAGTTCCAGCCCCATCGCGATGTCTTCGTACTTGGGCTCTTTGCGTTTCTTCCAGCCGCTGCCCGCCGAGATCGGCGGTGCCATCAGCGGCGGCAGCATCGGGAACCCGGCGCCGGCATCAGCACCGAGCTCAGCGGCGGGAATCGGGGTAGCCGCCGCCGCGAGTTGCACCGGCATGTGCGCGCCGGTCAATACCGCGGTCGCAGCCGGCGGCGCCGAAAGGTTGCCCATCGGCACGGCAACCCCCATCGCCGCTGCCGGTTCTGCCGAGCCCAGGGCGCTGACCGCGTTGGCAAAAGTCGCCGCACTCTCCCCGAAGGCTGACTCACCCTCCGACAGACCCGCCGCGATATCGGGAGCCACCGCCTGCAGCGCCTGGGCCGAGGTGTTCTGCGCCAGATAGCTAAGCATGTTGATCGGGAAACCCGACGAGATGAACTGGTTGGTGTAGGTGTTGGCCAATCCGAACCAGCCCTGGTTGGGGTCGAAGGTGACGCCGATCGCCTGCAGGATTGTGTCGATCGGGGATACCGGCGGCGCAACCGCGTCGGCGGGCGCCACTGCCGCAGCGGCATTGGCGAGCGCGGAGGACACGTTGGTGGACGTCGAGGAGGCCGACGCGGTCTGCACCGCCTGGGCCTGCGCGGCCGGCCCTTGCGGCGTTGTGATCGACGGCGGCGAGGCGAACAGCGGCAGCTGCAGGGCCTGCGCCGAAGCCGCCTGGTAGCGGTACATGGCGGCGGCGTTGTTCACCCACATGCGTTCGTACTGCGCCTCGGTCTCGGCGATCGCCGCCAGGTTCTTGCCCAGCCCGTTGGTGGCCAGCAACCGCGCGAGCTGGGCGCGGTTGGCGCTGACCGCTGACGGCGGCACCACGGCGGCGAGCACGGTACCGAACGCGCCGGCCGCGGTCCGGGCCGCCGAACCCACGGCCAGGCACTGCTGCGCGGTACCACCCAGCCAGGTGAGATAGGTCCCCACCGAGTCGATCATCGCGGTCGAGGCCGGCCCGCTCCAGGCTTCGGACACCGACGCCAGCACCGGCGAATAGGCACGGACAGACTCCTCCAGGTCGTAGCCGAGGCGCTGCCACGCATAGGAGGCCTCAACCAGAGGTTCGGCGCCCGGCCCGGAGTGAATCAGCGCCGACGTGACCTCGGGTGGCAGTCCGATGAAATCCATGCCCTACACAATGTCAACTCAGGTAAATTTTCGCGAAACATTGCGCGGACTTCGAAAGGAAATACCCAGGAACATTGCGCGTCGGTGGTCCGCCGACCCTCACGACAGCGCGTTGATCGCCGCCGCCAGCCGCGGCCGCAACCCGTCGGGTACCGGCGCGTATCCGTTGTCCGCCAGGCCGCTCTGGCCGGCACCGGTGGCGATTTTGAGGAACGCCTTCACGGCCGCACCGAGTTCGGAGTCCGGATACTTCGAGCAGACGATCTCGTACGTCGCCAGCACGATCGGATACGCGCCGGGCTGATTCGGCCGGTAGAACGAGATGGTGTCGAAGGCCAGGTCGTTGCCCTCCCTGATGAACCAGGCGGACGAGATCGTCTTGCCCACCGAATCGACGTCGACGCCGACCGGATCCGGTCCGGCTGAGGTGACGACCTTGGCTACGCTCAGGTGTTGCGCCAGGGCGAAGGACCACTCGACGTAAGTCACCGACCCTTCGGCCTGTGCCACCGCCGCGGCGACACCGTCGCTGCCCGCGGCGCCCTCCCCGACGCCGCCGTTGAACACCTTCCCCGCCCCCTTGCCCCAGGCGTCACCGCCGGCGGTATCGAGATATCTCTGGAAGTTGTCGGAGGTGCCGGACTGGTCGCTTCGAAACACCACCCGGATCGGCTCGGCGGGCAGGTTCACGCCGGCGTTGAGCGCCCGGATCGCAGGATCGTTCCACGTGGTGATCGCGCCGCCGAAGACCCTGGCTGCTGTGGGCCCGTCCAAGTTCAGCGAGGGTACCCCGGCGAGGTGGTAGGCGATGGCGATGGGTCCGAACACCACCGGCAGATTCCACACCGGTGACCCGCACCGCTGCTGCGCCCTGGCGTACTCGTTCTTGCTCAGCGGTGAATCCGAACCGGCGAAATCGGTTTGCCCGCGCAGGAACTCGCTGATTCCCGCGCCCGAACCGTTGGCGGTGTAGTTCACCGAATGACCGGGGCAGACCTGTTCGAAAGCCTTGGCGAAGCGGGTCATCGCGTTGGCCTGGGCGCTGGAGCCACTGGCCTTCAGCGTCGGCCGGCCCGCACAGTCCGCCCGGGCCGCAGCCGCTGCGGTGCTCGCGCCGGGCGCGGCGACCTTCTGATCGGCACACGCCGTCACAGCCGTGGCGCCGATGGCCAGAACAGCCAGCCAGGCGCCAAAACGATTGAGGTTCAATTCATTTCCTCGACGGATACCGGCGCAATCAGGGTCTTTCTCGCAGCCATGCGGAATGGTAGCAAGTTCGCGACGCCGGGATTTACCCTCAGCGGGTGGTGAACCCATTCGGATTCGATGATTTCAGCCGCAGTTTGCGACCGGTTCACTGTCCGGACAACTGACCCAACCACCGTCACGCAGTGCAGGGATGTCGCCCGCCACCCCTTGCCACGTGCGATGATCGTAATGTAAGCATCGCGTTACGTCACACTTGTCTGGGGGAGGTTCCAGCTATGGCTGTCCGTCGCACGCGCGCCCTGCTGCGAACGCTCGTCCTGAGCGCCGGTCTGTTGACTGCCCTGGCGGCTCTGACTGCGGTGGCAACACCGGCCGCCCGGGCCGACGCCATAGACAGCCAATTCCTGAACGCGCTGCAGGGCCACGGCATCAACTTCGGGTCACCACAGGCCGCGCTGCAGGCCGCGCACCAGGTGTGCGACGAACTCGACAACGGCAGGCAGAAGCCCGACGTCGCAAACGAGGTGGCGTCAAGCAGCAATCTGGACGGCTATCATGCCGGTTACTTCGTCGGCGTGAGCGTCGCCGCGTACTGCCCGCGGCATCATCACGCAAGTCCGTAGCAAATCCTTTACTGTGCCGTAACGCTCGATGCGGCACGAGTTTCTACTCTGGGAGGTACCCACGTCGCCGGGAGTGATCTGTTTGATCGGAAGAGTGTTGTCCTGCGTTGCCATCACCCTCAGCGCCGCGGTGGCAACCGCGAATCCGGCCGCCGCCGACCCCGATGTGTTCGGCGTCCTCAGCTGTGGCTGCGAAGGCGCCCCCGCGTTCCCGAGCCGGGGAACTATGCGCGAGCAAATCGAGGCAGGTATTCAACAAGGCCTGGACGACCTGCTGGGCGATTCGGGCTAACCGGCCGCTCCGCGTCCCACGGCCTGGACCGAGGCGTGTTTGTGCAACGCCATCTCGGTCTCCGGCGTCACCGGCATGAGGTCGAAGACAACCTCTTTGACGGTGCCGGTGAACGCATACGGCGCCTTGTCCTCGTAATCGCGGTCGACGACCAGCCCGTTGTCTCGACCGACGTCCAGCCCCGCGTACGACGTGAAGGACAGGCTGACCGTCTGCGGCAGTTCACCCTCGCCGATCTGACGGTCGCCGGCCCACAATGTCACCCGGCCGCCCGAACCGACGACGGGGCGCTGCGATTCGAACAGCATCCGGACGGTGACCTCGCCGGGGGGGATTGCTTCGGTGGACGTCTGCCGGTAGGTCTCAACTCCCAGGAAGGAATAGGTGTGGTGTAGCCGGCGATGCTCGTCGACCCAGAGGGCGAAGCCGCCCATGAAATCGGCGTTGGCGACGATCACGCCCTGCGCGTCCTCGGGGACCGTCAGGCGCGCTTCGATCGCGTAGGAGCGGCCGTAGATCCGCGGCACCATCCCACGTTGAATGTTCTGGACGTCGCCCCGGAAGGCGAACCGGGTGGTGGTCGGCAGCGGCGGCAGATCACCGAACATCACCGCGAGTCCGCCCAGCAACGGCAAGACCCGGTTGCGCTCGGCCTCTGCCCACCACAGCTCGCGCAGTTCGGTGAGCTTCTGCGGGTGTTCGGCCGCGATGTTCCTCGATTGCGAGAAGTCCTCGGGCAGGTAATAGAGTTCCCAGACGTCCTGCTCCGGGTCGTAATTGCCCGGCGCGAAACGCTGCATGGTCTCCGGTGACAGATCCCACGGCGCCCGGTCCAGCCGGGCACAGGCCCACCACCCGTCCTGATAGATCGCGCGGCTGCCGAACATCTCGAAATACTGCACGGTGCGGTGCTCTTGGGCTCCCGCATCGTCGAATGACGGCAGGAAACTCGTGCCGTCCATCGGCTCCTGTTCGAACCCGTCCACGCTGGTGGGCACCGGTAACCCGATGGCCTCCAACACCGTTGGCGCGATGTCGATGCAGTGGGTGAATTGGCCGCGCAGCCGGCCGTCGGGCTGGATCCGGCTCGGCCAGGCGACCACCATGGGGTCGCGGGTGCCGCCGAGATGGCTGGCCATCTGTTTGCCCCATTGGAACGGCGTGTTGTTGGCGTGCGCCCAGCCCGAGGCGAAATGCGGCGCGGTGAACTCATTGCCGAGCGCTTCGATGCCCCCGTACTGCTCGATCAGCGCCAGCTGCTGGTCGGCGTCGAGATCCAGACCGTTGAGGAAGGTCATCTCGTTGAACGAGCCGGTGTTGGTGCCTTCCATGCTGGCGCCGTTGTCGCCCCAGATGTAGATGACCAGCGTGTTGTCGGCCTCGCCGAGTTCTTCGATCGCGTCGAGCAGCCGGCCGACGTTCCAGTCCGCGTTCTCGGAGAACCCGGCGAACACCTCCATCTGCCGTGCGTAGAGCCTGCGCTGGTTGTCGGTGAGGCTGTCCCAGGCCGGGAAGAGGCCGGGCCGCTCGGTGAGTTCGGCGTCCGGCGGAATGATGCCCATTGCCTTCTGGCGTTCGAATGTCTTCTGCCGGTACACATCCCAGCCTTCGTCGAACTGCCCTTTGTACTTGTCGGCCCATTCCTTGAACACGTGGTGCGGCGCGTGGGTGGCGCCGGTGGCGTAGTACATCATCCACGGCTTGGTGGAGTTCTGGGCGCGCACGGTATGCAGCCATTCGACGGCCTTGTCGGTCAGGTCGTCGGGGAAGAAATACGGCCGCTCACCCGTCGCCTCCGGGATGCCGAAGACGGTGTTGTCCTGTGTGATGATCGGGTCGTACTGTCCGGCGGCGCCGCTCGGGAAGCCCCAGAAATGGTCGAATCCCCAACCCAGCGGCCAGTTGTCGAACGGCCCCGCCGCGCCCTGGACGTTGTCCGGGGTCAGATGCCATTTGCCGAAAGCGCCTGTCACGTAACCGTTGTCGCGCAGGATCCGGGGCAGTGCAGCGCAGCTGCGGGGGAGCACCGTGGCGTAGCCCGGGTAGGGGCCGGGAAATTCGCACACCGATCCGAACCCCACCCGGTGGTGGTTGCGCCCGGTCAGCAACGCCGCCCGGGTCGGCGAGCAGACAGCGGTCACGTGAAATCGGTTGTAGGTCAACCCCTTCTCGGCCACCCGGGACAGCGCCGGGGTGCTGATGCCGCCGCCGAAGGTGTCCGGGCCACCGAAGCCGGCGTCGTCGATCAACACGATCAGCACGTTGGGCGCGTTGTCCGGCGCACTGGCGCCGGGAACGATCGTCCAGTCCCCCACCGACTCGGCGACGGTGCGGCCGATGGTTCCGCCGAAGCTGCGCTGGGCTATCGGCAGCCTGGTGCGATCGGGGTTGAACTTGCCCATCGCCTCCTGCAGTGCCGAACCCAGCGCCCGCAGCGTCGAACGGCTCAGCTCGGCAACCGATTTCATCGGCGATCCGGCCATTGCCTGTTCCACCGTCAGCCGGCCCTGCGCCGGGGTCACCGCGATGATCAGGGCGCTGCCCGCCGACAGCGCTTCGCCGATCTTGTCCGCCAGTCCGCTCTTGATCCGATGGTGGGCGAAGGTTCCCGCCAGCGCGCCGGCCGCCGCGCCGAAGGCCGCACTGGCCAGCAACGCCGGTGAGAACAAGCCGACGGCCAGACCCGCGCCCGCGCCCCACGCGGCCCCGCGGCGACCGAGCTTGTTGCCGGTGTCCAGCAGCACCCCGTTGCCCCCGGCGTCCTTTCCGACCAGAATCGCACCCTGCAACGGCAACGTCTTGGCGTTGGCCTGTCCGGTCAGGTTCTCGAAGTCGCTGCGCGCGGTATCGATGTCCTGATAGCCCGCGACGATGACGAGCGCGTTGTCTTCACTCATATCCAGTTCTCCTCTCGACGGCTGACGAATTCGCGGTGCGACCCGGTGACCGGATCGTCGAATTCCATCCGGTGGGCCAGCAACCGCAGCGGCGTGCTGAAGTCATCGTCGGCGACGTCGACGATGTTGGGATACAACGGATCACCGGTGATCGGTAAGCCGAGGGACGCCATGTGCACCCGCAGTTGATGGGTGCGTCCGGTGCGCGGCGTCAAACGGTAGAGACCGTCGGGTGACCGGAGTTGCACCAACGTCTCGGCGTTGGCCGGCCCGGCCTCGGTCACCGCCTGTAACTGCCCGCGCCGCTTGATGATTCGGCTCCGCACCACCCGCGGAAACACCAGCTGCGGGTCGACCGCGGCACGGGCCAGATAGGTCTTGGCTACCAGCCCGCGGGCGAACAGTGTCTGGTAGGGCCCCCGCAGCTCGCGACGGGTGGTGAACAGCAACACCCCGGCGGTCAGCCGGTCCAGACGGTGGGCCGGGCTGAGCTCGGGCAGGCCCAGGCTGCAGCGCAACCGCACCAGCGCCGTCTGGGCCACGTGCCGGCCCCGCGGCGTGGTGGCCAGGAAGTGCGGCTTGTCGACCACGACGATGTCGTCGTCGCGGTAGAGCACCGGGACGTCGAACGGCACCGGGACTTCGTCGGGCAGATCCCGGTAGAGGTACACGCTGGATCCGCTGGGCATTACCGTCGCGCCGTCGATCACCGCGCCGTCGGCGTCGACCACTTCACCGGCCAGCACCTTCGCTGCGGCCCGGACACCGAAGCGGTCGGTCAATTCGGACAACACAGGCCCGCCCCGCAGTCGCACCCGAACCGGCCCCAAGGCGTCCCGAACGCCGATCAGTGCAGGCTCCATCGCGAGTGAGACTATCCACCCGAACGGGCGCGTGCGGCACAATTCGCTAGACACGGTGATGATAGAAACGGGCGGCGCGCCGGCGGATGCGGTGGGCCCGTCCCCGGGTGCGGTGTGGCTGGCCGGCGATGCGCACCGGTTCGGCATAGAACATCGCCTTGGCCAGCTCGACGAGAATCAGGTAGACCACGACGAAGCCGCCGAGGGCGGCGTAGAACTGCCACGGCAGCGTGGTGAAGCCCAGGGCGGCGGCCAGCGGGGACAATGTGAGGACGACAGCGATGGCGACCACCGTCAGGCTGGTGGCCGTCAGCAGGCCACTCGGCCGGCTGCGGAAGAACGGAACCTTGCGGGTGCGGATCGCGAAGATGATCAGTGTCTGCGTCGCAAGCGATTCCACGAACCAGCCGGTGCGGAACTCGACGGCGCCGGCGTCCAGCACGCCCAGCATCAACCCGAAGGTCATGAAGTCGAACAGTGAACTGATCGGTCCGAAGATCATCATGAACCGGCGGATGAACGCGACGTCCCAGTGCGAGGGCGCTTGCAGTTGTTCTTCGTCGACGCGGTCGGTCGCGATCGGCAACTGCGAGCTGTCGTAGAGCAGGTTGTTCAGCAGGATCTGGCTGGGCAGCATCGGCAGAAAGGGCAGCAGCGCCGAGGCCGCGGCGGCGCTGAACATATTGCCGAAGTTGCTGGAGGTACCCATCAGCACGTACTTGACGGTGTTGGCGAAGATCCGCCGGCCCTCGGCCACGCCGGTGGCCAGCACACCCAGGTCTTTTTCCAGCAGCAGCACATCGGCCGCATCCTTGGCGACGTCGGTGGCGCTGTCGACGGAGATACCGACGTCGGCGGCGTGCAGAGCCAGCGCGTCGTTGACGCCGTCGCCCAGGAAGCCCACCGACCGTCCGCTACGCCGCAGCGCCTCGATCAGGCGCGCCTTCTGCTCGGGAGAGATACGGGCGAAGATGGTGTGCTCACGAGCGGCGTCGGCGAACTCGTCGTCGTCGAGTTCCTCCAGCTCGACGCCACTGATAGTGCCGTGGGATGCCAAATGAAGTTCCGCGCAGACCTTTTCGGCTACCCGCGGATTGTCGCCGGTGGCGATCTTGAGTTCGATGCCCAGCCCGGCCAGGGTCGTCAGGGACTGGCGCGCGGCAGGTTTGGGTTCGTCGGCGAATACCAGCACACCGGCCAGCGTCAGCGCGCATTCGTCGTCGGGAGTGATCACGGTCAGCTGGTCCGCGGGTTTGACGGCCACCGCCACCACGCGGCGGCCCGCGGCGAACAGGGCGTCCAGCGTCTCGTGCACCGCCGCCGGCACCCCCTGGCACCGGCTCAGTACCTGTTCGGGCGCACCCTTGACGATGAGCAGACGGGTTGCGCCGTCATCGACCAACGCCGAGGTGGCCCGGCGCTCATGGTCGAAGGGCGACATCGCGACCCGGCGCGCGCCGCCGACCAGTCGCTGCGACCGCGGCGCCTCCCACAGCGCGGCATCGAGGGCATTGGCGCTGGCTCCGCCGCATTCCGGGTCGACGTCGGTGGCCAGCAGGCCGAGCCGCAGCACTGTGTCGCTGGGCGCGCCGGTCGCGTCGATCGTGTCGACCAGCCTGATCCGGCCCTCGGTGAGGGTGCCCGTCTTGTCCGTGATCAGGATGTCGATGTCGCCGAGGTCTTCGATGCAGACCAACCGCTTGACCAGCACCTTGGCCCGGGCCAGTTGCCTGGATCCGGTGGCCAGACTGGTGCTGACCACGGCGGGCAGCAATTGCGGGGTGATGCCCACCGCGATCGCCAGCGAGAACAGCACGGAATCGATCACCGGCTTTTCCAGCAGCAGATTGCTGGCCAAAATAACGACCATCAGCGCTATCGCCACCTGCAACAGCAGGTAGGAGAACCGCCGCAACCCGACCTGGAACTCCGTTTCGGGCTGCCGCGTGTCCAAACCGGCTGCGATACGCCCGAATTCGGCGTTCCTGCCGGTGGCGTACACCACCGCGGTGCCCTCTCCCGCGCTGACGATGGTGCCCATGAACGCCAGGTCGGTCAGGTCGCCCAGAGCCGTCGCCTCCGGCACCCGTTGCGGCGACTTCTCCACACCGGTCGATTCTCCGGTCAGGATGCCCTCGTCGCATTCCAGACCGGAGACCTCGATCAGCCGGACGTCGGCGGGCACCGCCTCGCCCAGCGACAACCGGATCACGTCGCCGCGGACGAGCTCGGTCACGTCGACGGTGACGAACTCGCCGTCGCGTCGCACCATCGCGCGATGATGGACACCGGCGTGCAACCGCGCCGCGGCGTTCTCGGCGCGGTATTCGTTGAAAAAGCTCAAACCGGTGCTGGCCACCAGGATGACGCCGATGATCAGGGCCTGCACGCTGTCGCCGAGGAAGTAGGACACAGCGGCTGTGACGGCCAGCAGAATGAGCACCGCGTTGCGCAGTTGGCGGGCGAGGATCGCCAGCGCATTCACGCGATGAGTCCGCACCACGTTTGCGCCGTAGCGCTGCAACCGGGCGGCCGCTGCACTGCTGGACAGACCGGCCGCCGAGCTGTCCAACCAGCGCAGCACGTCGTCAATCGGCGCAGCCGCAACCGAATTCGGGCGCAGGGGCTGGGAGATCGGCGCGTCGGTCACCTTCGGTGCTGACGCCATTGCGTGACTGTTTCGCATTCGGGCCGTTTACGCAAGTGACAAAGGGCATTGGAAGGTTCACCCAAACACTCCTGTGGGGGCACCGTTCGCCGGACTAGTGTTCAGTCTATGCGTCTGCCCGGTTTCGGCTTGGTAGCCGGCACGGCGCTGCTGGGTGGCGGCGCCACGACGGCCGTGGGCCGGTCCATTTCGCGGGCCATGCCCGATCTCCCGGCTCTGGCACGCACCGCCGCGGGCGTGGCGATCGAGACGGCGGGCGGACCCCCGCTACGCCGCACCAGTAGCAACGGTGCACGGCGCTGGATCGAGGTGCGCGGACTCGGTGACGAGCACGCGGCGACGACGTCAGCAAACGTGCTGGCCGCGGTCCGGGCCACGCCGGGGGTGCGCACGGCTCACCTGAACCACACCCTGGCCCGAGTGGTGGTCACCGTGAACACCGAGGCCGGGGCGCCCTCGACGGCGCAGCTGTGCCGGATCGTGGCAGATGCCGAACGGCGGGGGCGCCCCCGGCCGGCGCGGCAACTGCCGACGAGCCTGCCCGCTGATGACGCGGTGCTGCTGGGCCGCACCGCCGCGGCCACCGCGGCCACTGTGGGCCTTGGCCTTTCGCTGACCGGCAGCGTCTTGCGGCTGCCGCGGCTGCCCGACCTGCTGGCGGTGCCGCCCACCCTGGCCGACCACCTGCCGCGGCTGCGCCGGCAGGTACAGCGACGCCTCGGACCCGACGGCGCCGACCTGCTGTTCGGCGTGGTCAACGCCGCCGCGGCCGCGTTGACGGTGTCGCCGGCCGCGGCGGCCGCCGAGGCCGCCACCTGCGTGCTGCTGGCGGCTGAGGCGTGGAACGGTCGGCTCGCCTGGTACCGGCATGAGCCGGCGCTGGGCGACGACCCGGCATCCGGGCCGGTTATCGCCGAAGTCGCCTCCGATCCCCCCGACGGGCCGGCCGAACGGTATGCCGACCGGATCGGGGTGGCGGGAATCGGCGCGGCGACGGCCGTCGGTCTGATCTCGCGCAACCCGGACGCGGCCGGCGCAGCGGCGCTGGCCGCCGTGCCCAAGCCGCTGCGCGCCATCCGGGAGGCGTTCGGCTGCGGGATGAGCCGTGGCCTGACCGCCCAACACGACGCACTGGTCCTGCACCCCCGCGCGCTGCGGCTGCTCGACCGTGTCGACGCCATCATGATCGACCCCCGCGTGTTGTACACCGACGAGTTGACGGTGAGTCGCATTGTGGGCGTGCCTGATTCGCAGCGCACCGACATCTGGGAGGCGGTGCGCGCGGCACTGGGCAACGACGGGCTGGCGCCGGGGTGGCACGACATCGCCGGCATCCCGGGGGCCGGCGACGCCGGATCGGCGCTGATCAGCCCGGTGCGCGATCCGCTGGCCGCGGCGGTCATCACCGAGGCCCGCCGGTCACGGCCGCGGGTGCTGTGCCTCGAGGACGACGGATTACGTTCGCTGGCACAGGGATTCGACCACCTCTATCCGTTGGACGGATCGGTCGACGAGGCACTGGCGGCGGCCGTCGCGGACCTGAAAGACGGCGGCGCCACGGTGGCGTTGCTGACCACATCGGCGTTGCGGGGCGCGCACCGGTCCGACGTCACGGTGGGGGTATCGCGGCGGGGGGCCGCGCCGCCCTGGGGCGCCGACATCGTCGTCGCCGACCTCACCGGCGCCTGGCGGGTGCTGCACGCGCTGCCGGCCGCGCGCGCCGCCACCGAGAGCGCCATCCGGCTGTCGGCCTCAGCCTCGGCGATCGGGGCACTGATGCTGATCCCGGGAGTGCCCGGCCGCAGTTCGGTATCGGTCAATGTCGGCATGGCCGCCAGCCTCTGGTTCGGATTGCGTTCCGGCGCAAAGGTTTTCGTCGACCCGGTGCCCGAACCCGAGGCCGGACACGACTGGCACGGGCTGCCGGTGGACGAGGTGCAGCGGTTGCTGCCGCGCCCACCGGACGAACGTCCCGAAGCGACGCCGGGCCGGCGGTTGTCGCCGGTGCGCGCTGCGTTGCGGTCGTCGTGGCGACTCGCCCGCGACTTCGCCAACGAAATGCGCAACGATCTGTCGGACCCGATCACGCCGCTGCTGGCCACCGGCGCGGCGGCCAGCGCGCTGCTCGGATCACCGGTGGACGCGTTCCTGGTGGGCAACGTGCTGCTGCTCAACGCCGCGCTGTCGGCCGAGCAGCAGCTGCGCGCCGAGCGGATCCTCAACCGCCTGCTGGCGATTCAGGATCCGACCGCGCGGCGCCGGGTAGGTCCGCTGGCGGGCGGCCGGCGCGAGAAGGTACCCGCCGGACGACTGCGGCGCGGCGACATCATCGAGGTCCGCGCCGAGGAGGTGGTTCCCGCCGACGCGCGGCTGTTGCACACCTCGAATGTCGAGGTCGACGAATCCACGTTGACCGGCGAGTCGCTGCCGGTGTCCAAGCAGACGCGAGCGACACCGGGTGCGCCGCTGGCCGAGCGGACCTGCATGCTCTATGCCGGCACCACGGTGGTGGCCGGCACCGCAGTGGCCGTAGTCACCGCCGTCGGTTCGCGGACCGAGATGCGCCGCGCGCTGGCGATGACGCCGCGGAAGTCCCGGGAGATCGGCCTGCAGCGTCAACTGAGCCGAATCACCAAGCGGGCGTTGCCCTTCAGCGTCGCCGGTGGAGGGCTGGTCGGTGTGCTCAGCGTCGCCCGGGGTACCCCCCTGCGCGACGCGGTGTCCAGCGCCGTCACATTGATCGTCGCGGCCATTCCGGAGGGTTTGACGCTGGTCGTGACGCTGGCTCAGCTGGCCGCCGCGCGCCGGCTCAGCGGCGAGTCGGTGCTGATCCGCAACGCCCATGCCGTGGAGGCGCTGGCCCGGTTGAACGTGGTGTGCTTCGACAAGACGGGCACGCTGAGTGAGAATCGGCTGAAGGTGAAAACGGTTCGCCCGTCGACGGGTTTCGCCGCCGGGCAGGTGCTGGACGCGGCGCTGAGCACGACCTACTCCAGGCACTCCCACCGGGTCGAACATGCCACCGACGACGCCATCGTCCGAGCGGCCGACGATCCGTCGCTGCGCGCGGACGGCTCTCCGGCGCAACCGCGGTTGACCCGTGAGGCGTTCCTGCCATTCCAGTCCGGTCGCCCGTTCGCGGCCGCGCTCGTCGGCAACCGGCTGACCATCAAGGGATCGCCGGAGGTGTTGACGTCGGCGTTGGACCGCGAAGACGGACCGCTGGCCCGGGCGGTCGAGGAGATGGCCAAAGACGGCTTCCGGGTGCTGACGGTGGCCGAGCGGCGGCTCACCCGCTCGCAGGCGAAGGCAGCGGCGGCCGATCCGGACCTGCTGGAAGCGCTATGCGGCTACGGACTCACCCCGGTCGGACTGCTCGGGCTGGCTGACACGCCACGGCCGCTGGCCCGGTCCGTCCTCACCGGCCTGGCCGAGCGCGACATCGGGGTGCGGCTGATCACCGGTGATCATCCCGCCACCGCCACCGCGATCGCCCGGGATCTGGGCATCGACGTCGCCGCCGGCCAGGTGATGACCGGCAACGACTGGGAGGCTCTGCCGGCCACGCAACGTGCGGAGGCGGTCCGGTCGCGCCTGGTGTTCGCCCGGATGTCGCCGGAACACAAGGTGGAGGTGGTCCAGACGCTGGAGCGAGCCGGGCTGGTCACCGCGATGGTCGGCGACGGCGTCAACGACGCCGCCGCGATCCGGGCCGCAAGCGTGGGCATCGGGATGGCCGCGCGCGGCAGCGACGCCGCGCGAACGGCCGCTGACATGGTGTTGCTCGACGGGCGGATCGAGGCGCTGATGGACGCTCTCGACGAGGGCCGGGAGCTGTGGCAGCGCGTGCATTCGGCGGTGTCGGTGCTGTTGGGCGGCAACACCGGCGAGCTGTGCTTCGCGTTGGTCACCACCCTGCTGACCGGCCGGTCGGTGCTCAACGCCCGGCAGATGCTGTTGGTCAACATGCTCACCGATGCGCTGCCGGCGGCCGCCCTTGCCGTCAGCCCGCAGCGCCGCAACGGCGAGGTCGAACACGACGAGGCGGCGATGTGGCGCGCGATCGGCATTCGTGGCGTCGCCACCACCACCGGGGCCATGCTGGCGTGGCTGATGGCCCGCGTCACCGGTACCCGGCGGCGCGCGGCGACGGTCGCGCTGATCGGACTGGTCGCCACCCAGCTGTTGCAGACGCTGGCCGACTCGCGCAGCGGGCTGGTGGTCGCCACGGCGGTGGGCTCCCTCGTCGTGCTCGGTGTGGTGGTGTCGACCCCGGGTCTGAGCCGGCTGTTCGGCTGCACTCCGGTGGGCCCGGTCGGTTGGGGCCAGGCGCTGCTGGCCGCGACGGCGGCGAGTCTGGTGGCGGTGCTGGCGCCCGACCTGATGGAGCGTGCGTCGCGGGCGGTGCGCGGCCTGATCTCCGGCGTGAACGATCTCGCACCGAGCGCTTAACCGAAAGTTCGCCCGCCGTTGGGCCGCTGCGCTCGCGAGCTATTCCCGGCGACCGTACCGTGGGGTCACTCAGGGCACTCGGTGGACAGGTGGTGAGACAATGCAGGGCCCAACCCGGTTGGAGATCAAGCCCTTTCGCCCGGTTTCGGAGCACATCGACGGAGCCTGGTGGCCGCGGTCCAAGCGGCTGGTCGACGAACTGCCGGGCCTGATCACGTCGATGTCGGAACAGCTGGGACCGATCGCGATGGTCGGCTACCACCACAACGGCTGGGATGCCGTGCCGGCGGCGATCGAGGTCGACGGGCGCACCGTCGAATTGCTCGGCTTCAGCGGTGACGAGCCGGCCAGCATCATCCTGATCGGTCAGGACGGCCACCATCTGAGCCTGCAGGTCATCTCGCCAGACGCCGCCGACCACAGTGGCGAACAGGCCCTGCAGGACGTACGTTCGGGCGCCGGCGACGATGTCACCGCCGCGAGCCGTTCCCTGACCGCGCGATCTGTTGCCGACGTCGCAGAGAAGCTGGCCCAGCACGAAGGCCGCGGCGACGAGCAGCGCACCGCCCAGCTACGGCCGCAGATTCTGCAATGGTGTGAAGAAGCCGCCCAGCAGTTCGTCGACGCCCCGGTGCAGACGTTCGTCCCGATTCTCGTCGAGCACCTGGTGCGCAACCGCCTGCTGGAGTCGCGGGCGGCGGCCGGGTCGGGTCATTAAGGCGTCAGCACCGCGCCTCAGCCACCGTCGGGTCCCGCGACGCCATTGAGTCCGGTCGCGCCGGCGTTTCCCTGTCCCACCGGGCCGGCACTCGGTCCGCCGGCCCCGCCGGCGGCGCCCAGTCCTCCGGCTCCGCCGTCTCCGACGAGCCCGGCGGCCCCACCGTTACCGCCGTTGCCGCCGTTACCTCCGGAATGGCCGGCCCGGTAGGAGTTGCCGCCGGCCCCGCCGGCCCCGCCGACGCCGCCGTTGTTGGGGCTGCCGCCGTTGCCGGCGGCACCGCCCGCGCCGCCGGGACCGCCATCGCCGTACCCGCCTCCGGGGTTGCCGCTGCCGCCCATGCCGCCGGCGCCACCGGCTCCGCCGGTCCCGAAGAGCAATGCCCCCAACCCGCCGGTGCCGCCCGTGCCGCCGGCCCCGCCGCTGACCAACCCGCTGGCCCCGCCGGCCCCGCCGGCCCCGCCGTCGCCGCCCGGCCCGAACAACCCGGCGACACCTCCGACGCCGCCGGCACCGCCCATCCCGCCATGCAAACCTCCGGCGGCGGCGTTACCGCCACCTCCGGCCCCACCGGCGCCACCGGCCGCTGAAATCCCATACAGCAACCCGGCACCGCCTCCGACGCCGCCGGCGCCGCCACTGCCGCCGGCAACCCCAATAACCAGTGTCGTGGCGTTTTTACCGCCCGCGGCACCACCCTGGCCGCCCAGTCCGCCGGCCCCGCCGTCCCCGAACAACCCGGCCCTGCCCCCGGCCCCACCGGTCCCGCCGTTGGCCCCGTTGAAGCCCACCGCACCCGGTGCGGCGTTGCCGCCGGCCCCGCCGGCCCCGCCGGTGCCGAACAGATAACCGCCATGGCCACCCGCCCCACCGGCGCCACCCAGCCAGCCGGCCCCGCCGGCCCCGCCGGACCCGATCAACCCCGCCGCACCCCCCGCTCCACCGGTTCGACTCGACGTGCCGCCGATATAGCTGAACCCTGCACCGCCATTGCCGTACAGCAACCCCCCGGGCCGCCCATCGGGACTCGACGCCGTCCCGGCGGCACCGTCACCGACCAACGGCCGCCCCAACAACGCCTCGGTGGGAGAGTTCAGCGCCCCCAGCACACCCTGTTGCAGCGGGGAGCCGGAGGGGTGCCAGGTGCCGGCGAGCGCAGCGGGGTCCCCGAACGCCAGCCCGGTGGTTCCCGGGACGCCGTTGAGTCCGCCCGCGCCGGCGTTTCCCTGTCCCACCGGGCCGGCACTCGGTCCACCGGCCCCGCCGGTGGCGCCCAGTCCACCGGGGCCGCCGGTACCGATCAGCCTGGCGGCCCCACCGTTACCGCCGCTTCCGGCGTTAGCTCCGGAATGGCCCGGTTCGTAGGAGTCGCCGCCGGCCCCACCGGCCCCGCCGGCACCACCATTGCCGTACGACCAGCCCCCGGCCCCGCCGTCGCCCCCGGCGCCGCCGGCGCCGCCATCGCCGTACCCGCCGATAACGCTGCCGCTGGCGCCCGCGCCGCCCACTCCGCCGGCCCCACCGGCACCGAACAGCAACGCCCCGGTTCCACCGGTTCCGCCCGTCCCGCCGGCGCCGCCGCTCACCAACCCGCTGGCCCCGCCGGCCCCGCCGGTGCCGCCTTCGCCGCCCGGCCCGGACAACAACCCGGCCACACCGCCCAGACCGCCGACGCCGCCCGCCCCGCCATACAGCCCTCCGGCGCCGGCGTTACCGTCGCCCCCGGCCCCACCGGCGCCACCGGCTCCCGAAACGCCGTACAGGAACCCGCCACCGCCACCGGTCCCCCCGGCACCGCCACTGCCGCCGGCCGTGCCGTTGACCAGTGTCGTGGGGTTCAGACCGCCCGCGGCCCCACCCTGGCCACCCTGCCCGCCGGCCCCGCCGTCCCCGAACAACCCGGCCCGGCCCGCGGCCCCGCCGGTCCCGCCGTTGGCACCGTTGAAACCCGCCGCACCCGGCGCTCCGCTCCCGCCGGCCCCACCGGCCCCGCCGGTGCCGAATAAGTAACCGCCACGGCCCCCAGCGCCACCGGCGCCACCCAGCCAGCCGGCCCCGCCGGCCCCACCGGACCCGATCAACCCCGCCGCACCCCCCGCACCACCGGTCTGAGTTGTGGTGCCGCCGGTATAGCTGAACCCCGCACCGCCGTTGCCGTACAACACACCCCCGGGCTGCCCGTCGGGGCTCGACGCCGTCCCGGCAGCACCATTACCGATCAACGGCCGCCCCAACAACGCCTCGGTCGGAGCATTCAGCGCCCCCGACACGAGCCGTCCCGCCGCCTGCAACGGCGAGGCGGCGGCGGCCTCGGCAGCCGCGTATGACGCGCCGGCGGCGGCTAAAGTCTGGACGAACTGCTGGTCGAACCGAGCGGCTTGCGCGCTCAACTGCTGATAGGCCTGCCCATAGGAGCCGAACATCTCTGCGATCGCCGCCGAAACCTCGTCCTGGGCCGCGACAATCACGCTGGTGGTCGGTAACGCAGCGGCCGCACGAGCCGCGCTGATCGCCGAGCCGATCCCGGCGACCTCCACGGCTGCCCCCGCCATGGCGTCGGGCGCCGCTGACACATACGACATCTGCCACCAACCGTTCACTCGTACGCGTCACATCCACCGGAAGGGCCCCGGCGTCATCGGACCGCGGGGCCACTCGGTGTAATCCTGACGGGTCGCTCGATCACGCGCCGGGAAATGGAAAAAGCGCCGCGGTGGTCGATTCCGGTCCGGGCAGACCCCAATCGGGCTTGTAGTCGAACAACTCCTCGGCCGGGACCGACCGCAGGTCGACGTACAGGATTTCGATGGCGTTCAGCGGAACGAGTGCGGGGTGCGGGTACCCACATGCCCGTGCCAGGCTCATCAGCTCGAAGCGCAGGGTGGCCAGATAGTTGGCGCAGCGCACCGACTTCAGCGCCGGGTCCAGGCCGTGCTGCAGCCAGGGCGACTGGGTCGCCACACCGGTCGGGCAGCGACCGGTGTGGCAGCGCTGGGCCTGGATGCAGCCGATGGAGAACATCGCGGTGCGGCCGACATTGATCATGTCGCAGCCCAGGGCCAGCGCCAGCAGCGCGTTCTCCGGGATGCCGAGTTTGCCGGACCCGATGAACACGACGTCGTGGTGCAGGCCCTGCTCGGCGAACGCGCGGTAGACGCGCGGAAAGGCAGATTTGAAGGGCAAGGCGACATGGTCGCTGAACACCAGCGGCGCCGCCCCGGTGCCACCCTCTCCGCCGTCGACGGTGATGAAGTCGACGCCGGTGCCGGTGCGGGCCATCCGCGCGGCCAACTCCAGCCAGAACGCCTGCTCCCCCACCGCCGACTTGATGCCCACCGGCAGCCCCGTTTCGGCGGCGATCGTCTCGACGAATTCCAGCAGCCCGTCCACGTCGTGGAAGGCGGAGTGCCCGGCCGGGCTCTTGCAGTCCACCCCGGGCGCGATACCGCGGATCCCGGCGATCTCCTCGGTGACCTTGGCGCCCGGCAACATGCCGCCCAACCCGGGTTTGGCACCCTGGCTGAGTTTGATCTCGATTGCCCTGATCGACGGCGTGGCGGCCACCCGGTCGACCAGCCGGGGCAGACAGAAGGAGCCGTCGTCATTGCGGCAGCCGAAGTACCCGGTGCCGATCTGCCAGACCAGGTCGCCGCCGTTGAGGTGGTAGGGCGACACCCCGCCCTCACCGGTGCTCTGCATGGCGCCGGCCAGCGCGACGCCCTTGTTCAGAGCGGTGATCGCCGCACCGCCGAGCGCGCCGAAACTCATCCCGGACACGTTGACCAACGACGCGGGCCGAAAAGCCCCGGCGCGCTTGCGCGCTGCGCCGAGCACCTTCGCTGCGGGCAACGGGACCTTCGGGTCGGGGTGGGCCGGCTCGCCGTCCGGGGCTGACATCGGAAACGCCGCATGCTTGACGATCGGGTAGTTGTGCGCGCGCTCCAGATCGTTGTCGGTGCCGAAGCCGAAGTACCGGTTGCTCATCTTCGACGACGTGTAGACCCAGCGCCGCTGATCGCGGCTGAACGGCCTCTCCGCGTTGTTGTCGGTCACGATGTACTGGCGCAGTTCCGGCCCGACCGCCTCGAGAATGAACCGCAGATGCCCCACGATCGGGAAGTTGCGCAGGATGGTGTGGCGGTGCTGCCATAGGTCCCAGCCGGCCAACCCGGCCAGACCCGTTCCCAGCACAGCACTCGCGGAGCGTCGTTTCACGCCCCCATGCTCACCCGAGCCACCGACACCTGGCTAGTGACCTGAGTCCTCGGAAGGTCCTCGGAAGGTCCTCAATCGTTCAGTTGAGAGGCACCGGTTCGAGGATCTCCGCACGTGCCTCGGGCGCGCTGGCCCGCAACTCGTCGGCCGACACGTCGTCGGGCTGTGCCTGTGAGAGCACCTCGGCCTCGACCCGCGCCTTATAGTTGGCGACCTCACGGTTGACGTCCTCAGCGCTCCAGCCCAGCACCGGCGCCACCAGTTCGGCGACCTCGCGGGCGCAGTCGACGCCGCGGTGAGAGTACTCGATGGAGATGCGCATGCGGCGGGCCAGGATGTCCTCGAGGTGCAGCGCCCCCTCGGCCGCGGCGGCGTAGACGGCTTCCACCTTCAAGTAGCCCGGCGCGTCCTTGATGGGGCTGAGCAGGCCGGGATTGCCGGCGGCCATGCCCAGCACGCCGCCGATCAGCGAACCGTAGCGATCCAGCAGGTGTCGTACGCGGTACGGGTGCAGCCCTTGGAGCGAACCGACGTTCTCGGTCTGATTGATCAGGGCGAAATAGCCCTCGGCGCCCATCAGCGGCACCTTCTCCGTGATGGACGGCGCGACCCGCGCCGGGATGAACTCGGCCGCTGCGTCGATGGCGTCCTGGGCCATCACCCGGTAGGTGGTGTACTTCCCGCCGGCGATGGCGACCAGTCCGGCCGCCGGGACGGCCACCGCGTGCTCGCGGGACAGCTTGGAGGTCTCGTCGCTCTCGCCCGCCAGCAGTGGACGCAACCCGGCATAGACGCCGTCGATATCGGCGTGCGTCAACGGAGTTGCCAGCACCGCGTTGACGGTGCTGAGGATGTAGTCGATGTCCGCCTTGGTCGCGGCGGGGTGCGCGAGATCGAGGTTCCAGTCGGTATCGGTGGTGCCGATGATCCAGTGGCTTCCCCACGGGATGATGAACATCACCGACTTCTCGGTCCGCAGGATCATTGCGACGTCACTGACGATCCGGTCCCGCGGCACCACCACGTGCACGCCCTTGGACGCGCGTACCTGAAAGCGGCCCCGCTGCTTGGACAGTGCCTGGATCTCGTCGGTCCACACCCCGGTCGCGTTGACCACCACGTGGCCTCGGACCTCGGTGATCGCACCGTCCTCGGAATCGCGCACCCGCACCCCGGTGACGCGATCGCCCTCACGCAGCAGCGCTACCACCTGAGTGGAGGACCGCACGACCGCGCCGTAATGCGCGGCGGTGCGCGCCACCGTCATGGTGTGCCGGGCGTCGTCGACAACGGTGTCGTAGTAGCGGATACCGCCGATCAGGGCGCTGCGCTTGAGCCCGGGGCTGAGCCTCAGTGCCCCGGCTCGGGTCAGATGCTTTTGCGCCGGAACGGATTTCGCCCCGCCGAGCTGGTCGTATAGGAAGATGCCGGCGGCGACGTAGGGACGTTCCCACCAGCGCTTGGTCAGTGGGAACAGGAACGGCAGCGGTTTGACCAGGTGCGGCGCCAGCGTGGTCAACGACAGCTCGCGTTCGAAGAGCGCCTCGCGCACCAGCCCGAACTCCAGTTGCTCGAGGTAACGCAGGCCACCGTGGAACATCTTGGACGACCGACTGGAGGTGCCCGACGCGAAGTCGCGGGCCTCGACCAGCGCGACCTTGAGCCCGCGGGTGGCGGCATCCAGCGCGCAACCCGAGCCGACCACTCCGCCGCCGATGACCACCACGTCGAATTGCTCGTTACCCAGCCGCTCCCAAGCCAAAGCGCGTTGCTGCGGACCCAGCGATGAAGCCACCCAGGTCTGCGCGCTCGCCGGTGCTTGAATCGGGTTGCTCACGACGATGGACTCCTGTCGGTTACTTGTCGGTAGGCATTACTGACCCAAGGCTAGTTCGTCTGGCGCCCGGACAGTCGGCCTTCAGTCCAGATCGTCATGGGCCATCAGGCGGCGGGCCGCCTCGGTGATCGAACCGGATAACGAGGGGTAAACGGCGAGCGTCTGGGCCACTTCGTTGACCGTGAGCCGGTTGCTGACGGCCACCGCGATCGGCAGGATCAGCTCCGAGGCGATCGGGGCCACCACCACGCCGCCGATGACGACGCCGGTGGACTTGCGGCAGAAGATCTTGACGAAACCCTGCCGCAGCCCCGACATCTTCGCCCTCGCGTTGGTGTGCAGCGGCAGCATGATGGTCCGCGCGCTGAACGACCCGTCGTCGATCGCCGACTGCGGGACGCCGACGGCGGCGATCTCGGGCCGGGTGAAGACCGTTGCGGCCACGGTGCGCAGGCGGATCGGGGACACGCCCTCGCCCAGCGCGTGATACATCGCGATGCGGCCCTGCATCGCCGCCACCGACGCCAGCAGGAGCAGACCGGTGCAGTCGCCGGCGGCATAGATGCCGGGCACCGAGGTCCGTGACACCCGGTCCACCTTCAGGTAGTCACCGGGCCCCAGGTCGATGCCGACGCGTTCCAGCCCCAGCCCGCTGGTGTTGGGAATCGAGCCGATGGTCATCAGGGCGTGGCTGCCCTCGATGGTGCGTCCGTCGGTCATCGTGACCAGGACGCCGTCCTTGGTGCGAGTGACGGACTCCGCCCGTGCGTTCTTGAAGAGGTTGACCCCGCGTTCGGCGAAGGATTCTTCCAGTACCGCCGCGGCGTCGGCGTCCTCGTAAGGCAGCACCCGGTCCCGGCTGGCCGCCACGGACACCTGCACCCCGAGCTCGGTGTAGGCGTGCACGAATTCGGCGCCGGTGACCCCCGAGCCGACCACGACGAGGTGTTCGGGCAGTTCGTTGAGGTCGTACAGCTGACGCCAGGTGAGGATGCGCTCGCCGTCAGGCGGCGCCGAGGGCAGGATGCGCGGGCTGGCGCCGGTGGCGATCAGCACGAAGTCGGCGTCATGCTCGGTGACGGTGCCGTCCGGCGCCGTCGCCCGGAGCCGGTGTCGGGCCAGGCCGAGGGTGGGGTCGACGAGCTCGCCGCGGCCGTGCACCAGCTTCACCCCCACGGCGCGCAGTTGGGTGGCGATGTCGTCGGACTGCTCGGCGGCAAGGTTTCTGACCCGCGCGTGGATCTGCGGAAGGTCGATTTTGGCGTCGTCGATGTCGATGTCGAAACCCAGCCGCGGCGCGCGGCGCAGCTCGGTGCGCAGCCAGGTGGAGGCGATGAAGGTCTTGGACGGCACACAGTCGGCCAGAACGGCGGCGCCGCCGACACCATCGGAATCGATGATGGTGACTTCAGCCGCAGAGCTTGCATTGGCGGCCACCAGGGCGGCTTCGTAGCCGGCCGGGCCGCCACCGAGGATCACGATGCGGGTCACCACAGCCCATAACCTAGTCCGGCGACGATGCACTCCGCAGGGCGGAGTGAGGAGGAGCCGGACAATCCGACCTAGTCCGGCGACGATGCACTCCGCAGGGCGGAGTGAGGAGCCGGACAATCCGACCCGGCGGCTGACGACCCGCTCCGCAGGGCGGAGTTTAAGCTTTCCCCGTGCCGCTCTACGCCGCCTACGGGTCGAACATGCATCCCGAGCAGATGCTCAAGCGTGCGCCCCATTCTCCGATGGCGGGAACCGGCTGGTTACCGGGGTGGCGGCTGACGTTCGGTGGCGAGGACATCGGCTGGGAAGGCGCGCTGGCCACCATCGTCGAGGACCCGAATTCTCGGGTATTCGTCGTGCTGTACGACATGACACCGGCCGACGAGATGAACCTCGACCGGTGGGAGGGCTCGGAGTTCGGCGTCCACAAGAAGATCCGCTGCCGGGTCGAGCGCGAGTCCTCGGACACCGACATCGACCCGGTGCTGGCGTGGCTCTACGTGCTGGACGCCTGGGAGGGCGGCCTGCCCTCGGCGCAGTATCTGGGCGTGATGGCCGACGCCGCCGAGATAGCCGGCGCTCCTGCGGATTACGTGCATGACCTGCGCACCCGGCCGGCCCGCAACATCGGTCCCGGGCCCAGCACTCCGGAGTGACAGCGGCTCGGGCTCTGGGCCCTCTCGGCCCTCTCGGCGCAAGCGCACCCACAGTCGCGGCGAACGTCCGCGTCTGTCCGGCAACGCCGCTCCGGCTGGCAATTTGGGCACGCGCGGGTGCGGTATTCGGGCCGGGGCAGGCATAAGCAGCAGCGGCGGCAGTACCGATGCGCCGGCTAGTGAACGCGCATGTCGCCGATTCGGCAAGTGGATTCAGTCCTCCCGACACGACACCACGGCGACCGCCACACCACCAGCCTCAACCGAACGGCGCTCGAAAAAATCCAGTTGCTACGCGTATGGACTGCGTTCGGAGCGCAGCGCGCGTTCGCGGTTCGGCGTAGACCTCAATGCATGGACCGCAGTCCAAGCGGGGCCGGGTCCGAGCAGCAGTCGGTGCTGGTACCTGGATCGCCGAGGCGCTCAACCAGCCGAACTCGGCAACGAACATCGACCACTCGATCACGACCCCACGGTCGCCGGCAATGTTGTGGTCGAGCCAAGAGAAGACCAGAGACACCGATTGCCGAACGGCCGGCTGGCCGGGAACGCGTTCCTGCTGTGGTGACTGAAGCGGGCCGCACCCTTCGATGCGGCGGGTGGGACCGCAGGTCGACGACGCGTCTGGCAGCGGTGAGAATGTTCGAGTGCCAACGTTGACGGGAATCCACCACGTGAGTGTGCCGACCAACGATCCGCTGGCCGCCAGCGACTGGTACATGCAGGTATTCGGATTCGCCACCCTGTTGGTCGAGGAGCACGAAAACGACGTAGTGGCCGTGCTGCTGCATCATCCGTGCGGTGCCCGTGTGCTGTTGCGCCGCGCCGCCGCGCAGGTGACCGCATTGCGCGGATACCTGTTGTTCGCTCTGAGTGTGGCGAGCTACACCGAGCTGCTGCACTGGGTAGAACACCTCACCACGGTCGGCGCCGACCACAGCGCGGTACACCCGGCGCATCTAGGCTGGGCGGTGACCGTAACCGGCCCGGACCTGATTCGTATCCAACTCCGCACGGACGATGGACCCAGCGGCGAAGACGAGTAGGTGCTCGCATGCCGCACAGCCGACATGGGTGGGAGCGCTGACACCGGAGTTGTCGGCGGCGACGAGCGCGAGCCACGGCGGTTCGTCTTCACAGATGCCGTCGAGCCCCAGCGGCCCTCGGCTACGCCAAGGCCACCCGTGGGAACGATTGCTGCACAACCAAAGCGCGCTGCGCCTCAAATCGCGGCTGTTGTTTCAGCCCGCTCTCATGGTCACCAGCGTCCCTTATCAGCTCCAGCCCTTCGAACGCGACACCGCGACGGGCACCGCGCCACCTGCCTAGCCAGTCCGTCACCCCGACTGGGCCGACGGGGGCGCCACCGACCGATCACCGAGCTCCGGGATGTGATCAGTCAGCTGGATCCCGTCGGGCCGCGAGCAAGATCGACGCAGGTCCGACAAACATGGCGATGTTGTGCGGGAGGTTAGCGCGCGCCCGGCACACGAGCCGTAAGAATCGCATCAGGGTCGGAGACTTTCCGCGGCCTAAATTCGAACCGATTGCGTTGTTGGTTTGAGAGGAGTCGCGTCCATCAACGATCCATCTCGCTGGGGTGTCGCACCGACCCACCTTCATCCTGCTCATCGTCGGTGTGACCCTGATCACGGTGGGGTTGGAAAACCTGCCGGCGCTGGCCCTCGGTCCGATCGCCGATGGGGTCGGTTAGGCGTCGATGGCATGACGGCCGGTGACGGTTGATTTCGAGTCGATCATGTCCGGCAGCCGCGTCCTTCCCCATTGCAATGTCGACGGCTGGGACCAATCCGCAGCAGGGCCATTGGACTCTGTTCGTTGTTGACCTGCCTCGATTAGCGTGAACGCTGCAGGTTTGGGTTGCGGGTCGGTGGTGCACGTCGGCCGTCGATCTTCGCGTCGGGATTGCCGAAAACATCTCCCGCGTAACGCTTTTCAACCCATCATGGGGTGCTCGGAAGGGAGGATTTCGGTGCCGCAGTGGCAAACTGTCCTGGACCGCTTCCGTCCGGCTGGCACGCCTGGTGCCGCCGGCCGTCCCGGCATCCCGGCGGACCGTAGCGCCGACGCGGCGGCCGAGCTCACCGAAGTACTGGCACTTCTGGACGATGCGCAAGAGGAGGCAGCGCGGACCCGCCAGGCCGCCATCGACCGGGCGCAGCAGATCCGTCGCACCGCCCACCGTCAGGCGGCCGAAATCGTCGCGAAAGCCCGTCACGACGCCGAGCGGGTGCGAGCCCAATCCGAAGCGGACGCGCTGCGCGAAGCCGGTGCCGATGAGGACGACATGCGACGCCAGGCGGAGGCCGAGATCGCCCGGCTGCGCGAGCGGGCCGGTGAGCGATTGGCGCGCGACGTCGACGCTGTGGCCGGTCAGGCGCGCGGGTGGCTCGATGCCCTCACGCCCCCGTTGACGGCGGAGAGCGATAGGTGAGCGCTCAGTGGGTCGCGGGCAACGTGCGCGCCAGAGCCCTGCTCAACCGGCGGTTGGGCGCTGCGCGCGCCCGCGCCCTCGCGGCGATGAACTCGCTGACCGACGCGCAACACGCGCTGGCAGCCACTGCGTATGGCCGCGACATCTCCGTGGGACAGCCCGCACTCGACAGCGACCATGCGGTGTGCGCCGCGCTGTTATGGCATCTACGGGTGCTGGCCGGATGGCAACCGGCGCCGGGCGCGCAGGCCATCCGCGCGCTGGCGGCGGGCTTCGAAGCCAACAACATCGCCGCCCACGCCCGGCGGTTGGCGGGCACGCAGCCCCGCCCGCCCTACACGCTGGGCGCACTGGCGACCGCGTGGCCACGGCTGTGCGAGACCTCCTCGCTGGCGCAGCTGCGGCACATCCTGAACCAGACGATGTGGGGCGACTCGGGATCGGAATCACCATCGGACATCGCGCTGGCGGTGCAGATCGGCTGGGCGGCGCGGGTGGCCAGCGCGGTTCCCGAGGCGCGGGCTTGGGCGCAGGCGCAGTTGGCTTTGACTGTGGCGCGTCGACGGTTTGTGGAACAGCGTGAATTGCCCGAGCCGGTGCTGATGCGCGCCCGGCCGATGTTGGGCGCTTCGGCAACAGCGGCCAGTGACCTGGCCTCGTTCACCGATGCGTTTGCGACGCGGCTGCGCTGGTTGTTTGACGGCATCACCACGGCCGACGACTTGTGGACTGCGGAGGCGCGCTGGTGGGCGCGGGTGGAAGCCGACGGGCTGACCATGCTCGGCAGCGGCCAGTTCACCCGGGCCCGAACGATCGGGGCGGTCGCGATGTTGGGCGCCGACGCCTGGCGATGCCGCGCTGCAGTGGCACTGGCGTCGCGCGGCGGCGGCCCGATGGATGTCTACGATGTCATCACCTGAATGGACTGAACGGCCTCAACGGCTGCGCGCCTTCGCGCGGCGTATTACCCCGGCCCGTATGCAGCGCATCGCGGTGGTGGCGCGGACGGACACACTGCGCGACGCGCTGGTGGTGGTGGCCGGATCCGGCAGCGTCGAGCTCGACGACCCCGGCGACAGCAGCGGTGCACCGGGTCAGGCGGCACGGGCGCTGCAGCGGATGGGCGCGCACCCCGATTCGGCGCACGGCGGCGCGGCGGTGATGTTGTCGGCCACCGCGCCGGACGTCGCCGACCTGGAGCGGACTGGGCGAGCGGATCTACTGGCCGGCGAGGCGCAGTTGCAGCAGTACGCTGCAGCCGCGGTGCGCCGTGGTGCCGTCGCAGCGATGCCGGGCTGGTGCCCGGCCGATGAGCTGTCCATGCTGGGCGATCGCCTGGATGCGGCCGGGGCCGCCGCGGTGCCGATGCCCAACCCGCGCGGGGTGGATCCGCCAACGCTGCTCAACATCGAAAAGGGGCTTTCCGGCAGCTTCTCGGCGCTGGTGCGCACCTACGGCACCGTTCCCTACCACGACATCGACCCCACCGTGTGGGCCGGGCTGGCCTATGTGGCGATGTTCGGAATGATGTTCGGTGACGTCGGCCACGGACTGCTGCTTGTCGTCGCCGCGGTCATGATCAGGCTGGGCTGGATCCGCCGGTTCCCGTCGCTGCGGCCGATGTGGAGTTTCGTCGGCGCCGCCGGGATTGCGGCAAGCGTCTTCGGCGTCCTGTACGGGGAATGCTTCGGCCCGACCGGGATCGTGCCGGTGGTGTGGCTGGCCCCGTTGGATGATCCGATGCGGCTACTGCTGGTTGCGTTGGCGGTCGGGGCGGTGTTGCTCGGGGTCGCCTACACCGTGGGAGCGATCAACCGCTGGCGCGAGGGCGGATTTCGGCTGGCCGTCTACGCGCCGTCGGGGATCGCGGGGGCGACGGTTTTCACCGGTGCTGGTGCCGTCCTGGGCGGCTACATGATCGGCCCCCGGCTACTGGTGGCGGTTGGGCTGCTGCTGTGCGCGGCCGGACTGCTGCTCGCGCTGATCGGTCTGTATGCCGAGTCCGGTGGCGGCGCGGCCGGACTGCTGCAGGCCGCGATCGGCGGGCTGGACTTGGTGGTGCGTCTCGGGTCCAACCTGGTGTCGTTCGCCCGTCTCGCAGCGTTCGGCATGACTCACGCCGCACTTGGCTGGGTGGTGTGGCGCGGGACGACGGCACTGTGGGCACACAGCTGGATCGGTGCAGTCGGGGCGGTGGTGCTGTTCATCGTGGGCAACGCCGTGGCGTTCGCGCTGGAGGCGTTGGTGGCAGGCGTGCAGGCGCTGCGGCTGGAATTCTATGAATTGTTTTCGCGGATATTCATCGGCGAGGGTCGGCCGTTCCGGCCCTGGACTGTCCCGGTGGTCGAAATGGAGGCGGCATGTTGACCTGGGTTATCGCTTCACCGGCGCTGATCACCGGATTCGCGGTCAGCTTGATGCTCTTGCGGCGCCGCGACCGACTGGCGGTCCAGCTGTTCTGGGCAGTCAATGCGGTGGTGGTGGTCGCGGCGATGGTGGTGCTGGTGCAGGCGTTGACCGCGTCGCCGGCGGCGGCGGAAACGGCCGCGGCGGCCGGACCGGGCGGCGCGGGCGGCAACTGGGCGGCGCTACTGGGCGCGGCGATCGCGGTCGCGGGGTCGTCGATCGGCGCGGCAATCGCCGTGGCGTATACCGGCGCGGCGGCCCTGGCGGCCCTGAGCGAGCGCCCAGAGCTGTTTGGCCGGGCCATGGTGATCGTCGGGTTGGCCGAGGGCATCGCCATCTACGGGCTTGTCGTGGCGGTCATATTGATCCAGCGGGCCTGACGTGGGGGCTTGAATGGGAGTAATTGTCGCGATCGGTGAGCCGGCGTTGGTGGCCGGCTATGCGATGGCTGGCGTGACCACAATGCCTGCCCGGGGCGCGGATGAGGTGCGCCGAGCCTGGGAGCGCCTGCCATCCGGCGTAACCATGGTCATCCTGACCGCGGCAGCCGCTGCCGAGTTGGGCGACCGGATGAGCGGGGGCGGCCCGCTGACCGCCGTGATGCCTGCATGAGCGCGCTGAACGCCGAGCAGGCGATGGCGGCGTTGCAGCCGTTGCGGCGGCGCTTGCTGGAGTGCGCGCGGGGTGACGCCGAACGCGAGATCGCCGAGGCCGAGCAGGAAGCCCAATGCGTTCTCGCTGAGGCCCGTAACCACGCCGCACAGCTGGCCGACACGGCCCGTGCCGCAGGGCGGGCCGGGGCGGAAACGGTGAGCGCGCAGCGACGTGCTGCGCTGCAGCGGGAACTGCGCGGTGCGGTGCTGGCGGCCCGACTCGACATTCACCAGCTGTGGTGTCGCCACGGCACCGAGGCCGTGCTGCGGCTGCGTGACGACCCCGCCTACCCGCACTGGGCCGCCGCCCTGCGGTCCGCCGCCCAGGCGACACTGGGCGCCGACGCGCTGCTGCGCGAACATCCCACCGGCGGAGTGGTGGCCGAGTCCGGTCAGCGGCGCATCGACCTAAGCCTGGCCGGCATTGCCGCGCGGGTGCTCGACGACACCGCTGCCGATGTGGGTGACCCGTGGGCGTAGGCGAAACAGCAGGGGTGACGCAGGTGGTGCGGGTGTCGGGACCGCTGGTGGAAATCGGCGTCACCGCCCCGCTGGCGATGCATGAGCTGGTAACGCTGGGAACCGAGCGAATTCCCGCCGAGGTGGTCGCGATCCGCGGTGAGCAGGTGACGCTACAGGCCTACGAGTACACCGGCGGCCTGGGGCCCGGCGCCGGCGTGGTGGCGCTGGGCCGCCCACTATCGGCGTCGCTGGGACCCGGGCTGCTGGGCGGGGTGTTCGACGGGCTGCTGCGGCCCCTGCACAGCGCGCCAACCTGGTTGACACCCGGCCATGACAGTGAAATCGACCACTCGACATGGCATTTCGAGCCGAAAACAACTATCGGCAACGAAGTGACGGCCGGCACCGTGCTGGGCGTGGTGCCCGGCGCCGGATCGGTGCAGCACCGTGTACAGGTTCCCGCCGGGCTGTCGGGCACGCTGGACTGGATCGCCGCCGCCGGTGACTACGCCGCCGATGAGGCGATCGCCTCAGTTGGCGGACAGCCGGTGTCCATCGCGGCGCTGTGGCCGGTGCGCCAGGCGCGACCGCATCGTCGTCGACGCGACGACGCCGTTGCGCTGACCACCGGCCAGCGCGTAGTCGACTTGCTGTTTCCGATCGCCCGGGGCAGCACCGCGGCTGTGCCGGGTGGATTCGGTACCGGCAAAACGGTGCTGTTACAACAGATCGCGAAGTGGTGCGACGCCGACGTCATCGTGTATGTCGGCTGCGGAGAGCGCGGCAACGAGATGGCCGAGATCGTTGCCGACATGCGCGAGTTGACCGATCCGCGCACCGGCGGGCGGCTGGTGGACCGCACCGTGATCATCGCCAACACCTCGAACATGCCGATGATGGCCCGCGAGGCCTGTATCTACACCGGCGTTACGGTCGCGGAGTACTACCGCGACATGGGTTATCACGTCGTGGTGATCGCCGACTCCACTTCTCGGTGGGCAGAAGCACTGCGCGAGTTCGGGTCACGGCTGGGAGAGCTGCCTGCCGAGGAGGGTTATCCGGCCAACCTGTCCTCCGAACTTGCGGCGTTCTATGAGCGCGCCGGCCACGTCGACACTCTTGGCGGAGACATCGGGTCGGTGACGGTGTTGGGAGCGGTGTCGCCGCCCGGTGGCGACCTGTCCGAGCCGGTCACTGTCAACACCGAGCGTTTTGTGCGCTGTCGGTGGTCGCTGGACCGGGACCTGGCCTACTCGCGTCATTACCCTGCGGTGTCGTGGTCGGCGTCGTTTTCCCGGGACGCCGAAGGGCTCGGCACCGCCCGCGTTGTTGCCGGCGACGACACCGGCTGGGCTGCCCGGCGCGCTCGGGTGCTGGATCTGCTGACCGAGTCCGACCGGCTGGCCGCGCTGACCGAGTTGGTCGGGGTTACAGCACTGCCCGATAGCGAGCGGATGGTGCTGTTGGCCGGGCGGCTGCTGCGGGAAGCCGTACTGGCGCAGAATGCCCAAAACCCCAACGACGCCCACTGCGGACCGGTGAAGACCGCGGCGCTCGTTGACGCGGTGTTGGCGGTAATCGACACCTGCCGTGAACTGGTCGCCGCCGGTGTAGCTGCGCAGCTGATCGAGGAGACCGACTTCGGCAAGCTGATCCGCGCCCGCGACGACAGCGGACCCGACGACACCGCGGTGGTGGTCGAACGCCGGGATCAGATCGTCGAGACGCTGCGTGAATTGCCGCGATGAGCCGACCGTTGCCGCAATGGGTGGAATACCGCGGTGTGCGTGAGTTGCGCGGTCCGCTGGCCGTGGTCGGCGGTGTCGCCGGTGTGGGGTGGGATGAGTACGTAGTCATTAGCCTGGCCGACGGTTCGGTGCGGCACGGGCTGGTGCTGGACGTGAACCGCGACATGGCGCTCGTGCAGGTCATGGAAGGCACGTCGGGAATGGACGCGGTCGGGGCTGCATACCGGTTCAGCGGCGAACCCCTGCGCGTTCCGGTGGGAACCGCCTGGCTGGGCCGCACCTGCAACGGACGCGGCGAACCGATCGACGGGGGCCCGCCGGTGACCGGGGCGCGGCGGGTGTCGGTCAACGGCGATCCGCTCAACCCCATGCAACGCGAGGCTCCCTCGGAGCCGGTGTTGACCGGCGTGTCGGTAATCGATGCGCTGACGACCCTGGTCCGAGGTCAAAAACTGCCCGTCTTCTCGCTGCCCGGGCTGCCGCACCTGCGCCTGGCGTGTCAGATCGCCGCGCAGGCCAGTGCCGGGGGCGAGCCGTTCAGCGTAGTGTTCGCCGGCATCGGGCTTACCCACACCGACATCACCTATGCGCGCAACGTGCTCGAATCACGGGCCGCAGCAGGCGAGTTGGTACTGCTGCTGAACGCCGCCGACGACCCAGTCATCGAGCGGATCCTCACCCCGCGCATCGCGCTGACGATCGCCGAACACCTGGCGTTCGACACGGAGCGGCACGTATTGGTGGTCATGACTGACATGACCAGTTACGCCGAGGCGCTGCGTGAGGTCTCGGCAGCCCGCGGTGAAATGCCGGCCCGGCGCGCCTATCCGGGATATCTTTACACTGACCTGGCCTCGTTGTACGAGCGGTGCGGCAAAATCGTCGGACGGCCCGGATCGGTAACTGTGCTGCCCGTGTTGACGATGCCCGGAGGCGA
This sequence comes from Mycobacterium sp. ML4, assembly GCF_054515735.1. Taxonomy (NCBI): domain Bacteria; kingdom Bacillati; phylum Actinomycetota; class Actinomycetes; order Mycobacteriales; family Mycobacteriaceae; genus Mycobacterium; species Mycobacterium sp. ML4. Next base: position 6,684 of record NZ_JBTNSY010000034.1, on the reverse strand, counting down.
CATCACCCACCCGGTGCCGGACCTGACCGGCTACATCACCGAAGGGCAGGTCATCTTCTCCGCGGAGATGCATCTGCACAACATCTACCCGCCAGTGGATGCCTTGTCGTCGCTGTCGCGGCTGATGCGCCGCGGCGCGGGCGCTGGCCGCACCCGTGACGATCACCTTCCGCTGTCAGCGCAGTTGCTCGCCTCGCTGGCCCGCGCGCGGCAAGTGGGCGCGCTGGCCGAGCTGATCGGGCCCGATGCGCTCACCGCCACCGACCGCAGCTATCTGCTGTTCGAGGATGACTTCGCCGCGAAGTTGGTCAATCAACGTCCGGACGAGGCACGACCGCTCGACGAAACCCTCAACCGGGCATGGGAGGTACTCGCTCGGCTGCCACGCAGTGAACTGGCGATGCTGCCCTCCGGCCTGCTCGAAGCACACCGGTCCGACAGCGTGCAGGAGGCCTGATGGCGGCGTTGGCGGTTCCCCCTGGGCGGATGGGTCGGCTGTGGGTGCTCGACCGGCTCCTCCTCGCCGAGCGCGGGGTGACGCTGCTCGAGCAGAAGCTGCACTTGCTGACCGCGCTGCAAGGCGAGCTGCAGCGCAGGGCCGAACAAAACAGCCACGACTGGCAGCAGGCGTGCCGCGAGGCCGACACGTGGGGGTTGCGGTCGGTGCTGCTGGGCGGCCAGCGCGCGATCGACCTTGCCGCCGCCACCGCGCCGGCGTCGGTCACCGTGGAGTGGGCCGTCACCGCCGGGGTGCGCTACCCCGACGGCGCCGCCTGCGAATTGCCGCCCGAGGACGATCCGGCCGTCACATACACGACCTCGGCGTCTGCGCAGGCCGCGCGGGCATATCGAGCGGCCGTCTTCGCGGCGGCCGAATGCGCTGCTGCGCAATCGGCTATGAAAACCATCGAGCGAGAGGTCAACACGACCCGACTGCGGGTGCGCGCTCTGAGCAGACACTGGCTACCGCTGCTACGGCAGGAGTTGGCCCGCATCGAGTTAGAGCTGGAAGAGCAGGATCGCGACGGCGCGATCCGGGTGCGACTCGTCGGCCGTCAGCGCGGGTTAGAGCCCGGACAGGCGCAGCGGCACTGACAGCGGGCTCGCGAGCTAAGGGATAAGAGCGGACTGCTCGATGATGTTGACCATCACCCGCACGCCGATAGCCAGCGCGCGCTCGTCGAGGTCGAACGTCGGCTGATGCAGGTCCAGCTGCGGGCCCTCGCCGGACCACACTCCCAGCCGCGCCATCGCGCCGGGGACTTCTTCCAGATACCAGGAGAAGTCCTCTCCGCCGCCGGACTGCCGGGTATCGGCCAGTACGTCGGGGCCGACGGCCTCGATGGCGTGGGTGAGGATGCGCGTCGAGAGGTCCTCGTTGACCACCGGCGGCACCCCCCGCCGGTACTGCAGCGTGTGTTCGATGGCCAGCGGCGACAGCAAGCCGGTGACCGCTTCGCGGATGATCGCCTCCAGGTCGATCCAGGTCTGGCGGCTCGCCGTGCGCACGGTGCCGGCCAGCACACCGGACTGAGGTATCGCGTTGGGAGCCACGCCCGCATTCACCGCGCCCCACACCAGCACCGTGCTGTTACGCGGGTCGATGCGGCGGGAAAGCACACCGGGCAGCCCGGTGATCACCGTGCCCAGCCCGTAGACCAGGTCGGCGGTAAGGTGCGGGCGCGAGGTGTGCCCGCCGGGTGAATACAGGGTGATCTCGAGCTGGTCGGCCGCCGAGGTGATGGGCCCGAGCCGGACGGCGACCTTGCCGACCTCGAGCCGGGGATCGCAGTGCAGCGCGAAGATTCGCGATACCCCGGTCAATGCGCCGGCCGCGATGGCGTCGATCGCGCCGCCCGGCATGAGCTCCTCGGCGGCCTGAAAGATCAACCGGACCCCGACCGGTAGTTCGGGCACCGAGGCCAGCGCGAGCGCGGTTCCCACCAGGATGGCGGTATGGGCATCGTGTCCGCAGGCGTGCGCGATGTTGGGCATCGTCGAGGTGTACGGTGCGCCGGTCCGCTCGGCCATCGGCAACGCGTCCATGTCAGCCCGCAGCGCGATCCTGGGCTGGTGCTCGGGACCGAAGTCGCACACCAGACCGGTTCCGCCGGGCAGCACCTTCGGGTTCAGCCCGGCATCGGCCAGCCGTTCGGCGACGAATTGAGTGGTGGCGAATTCCTGGCGTCCCAGCTCGGGGTAACGGTGGATGTGCCGGCGCCAGGCGACCAGGTCATCGGCGTGCGCGGCCAGCCACGACTCCGCACTGTCGACCAGGCTCACAGCACGCCCGCCCGCCGCTGCTGGGTCGTGAGCACCCGGTTGCGCTGATCCGGATCCGCGGCGAGCGTAACGACGGTGCGCGCCAGCATGATCGCTCCCTCGACCACAGCGCGGTCGGCGCTGGGTCCGGCCGCCGCGGCCGCGAAGGCGCGCTGGTGTACCGTCGCGCCACCGGCGTCGACCCCGATCACCGGGTGGATACCGGGCAGCACGTGCGTCACGTTACCCATGTCCGTGCTACCCAACGGCAGCCCCGCCTCCACGGCGGCGGGCACCGGCTCGCGCCCCAGCCTGCGCATCTCCTCGCGGCATACGTCGGCCAGCCACTGATCAGGCCGCAGTTCCGCGTACGGAGGTCCGGCTTCGTCGATGTCGTATTCGCAGCCCGCCGCCAGAGCACCCGCGGCGAAGCACGCATACATCCTGCCCTCGAGCTCGGTCAACGAGCCGGACTCCACAGCGCGCATCGCGTACTTCAAGGTTGCCTGGCCGGGGATCACGTTGACGGCCTGCCCGCCGTTGGTGACGATGCCGTGCATCATCTGTCCGGGCGCCAGTTGCTGACGCAGCAGACCGATGGCCACCTGCGCGACGGTCACCGCGTCGGCGGCGTTGAGTCCCAGGTGCGGTGCGACGGCGGCGTGCGATTCCCTGCCCCGGTAGCGGACGGTGACCTCGGACAAGGCCAGCGACCGGGCGCCGGCGATGTCGGTGGGCCCTGGGTGCACCATCACCGCGACCGCGACGTCGTCGAACGTCCCCGCCCGCAGCATCAGCGCCTTGCCGCCGCCGGATTCCTCGGCCGGAGTACCCAGCAGGGCCACCGTCAGGCCCAGCTCGTCGGCCACCTCGGCCAGCGCCAGCGCGGTGCCCACCCCCGATGCCGCAATGATGTTGTGCCCGCAGGCGTGCCCGATTTCGGGCAACGCGTCGTACTCGGCGCAAACGCCGACGACCAGCGGCCCGTCGCCGAAGTCGGCGCGGAACGCCGTGTCCAGGCCGGCGACCGGGGCGATCGCGAAACCACGTTGGGCGACAAGCTCTTTGGCCTTGGCGCAGCTACGGTGTTCGTCGAACGCCAGCTCGGGTTGCGCGTGGATGGCGTGGGACAGCTCGACCAGGTCGCCACCGCGGCGCCGCACTGTCGCCTCGACGGTGTCCAGTGGGCTGATGGCGGGCATCCACGCAGTATCTCACCGACGGTCAAACACGACCGGCGATGAACCCGGCCGCCTGGACGGGATACGGCGGATCCGCGTACTCGCGGTGCGCCAGCCGGTCGCGCCCGCCGACCGTGCAGACCGGGTCACCAGGGCTGCACAGGTCGATCGCCCGGCCGGCGAACTGACCCGTGGACGACAGTGGCACGTTGAAGCGGATGCCCGGGTTGCCGAACACCGCGACCGCAGCGACCCGCTGGGCCAGCACCGGATCGAGCTCGGGGGCCGAGCCGAATTCGCCGACGGTGTCCCCCAGCGGCGGCACCCCCGCCAGCATCGAGACCGCAGCGGCGCCTTGGGAGAAGCCACCCAGCACGATCCGCGTTTTCGGGCACTGATCGGCCATGTAGGCGATGTGGTCGCGCGCGTCGTTGGCTCCGTCGGCCGTGGTCAGGAAGTTGTAACTGGCCGCGTAGTTGACCGGGTACACGCCGAGGCTCCGTGCGCCCAGCGCCGGCCGCAGTGCGGCCTCCAGCGCGTCGCCCACCACCCCCATTCCCGGCGGCTCCGCGGTCCCCCGGGCGAAGACCAGCTCGACGTTGGGGCAGTCGTCGGCGACCGACTTCGGGATCGGGCCGCCGAGCAGCGCGCCGGCGGCCAGCAGGGCGGCCGCGGCGAAGACGAAAAGCGATTTGTGATGCCGCACAGGGCAGATCATCACACACGCCGGGCGGCGGTGCCGGAGCAAGTAGTCTCGCCGAGTGTGACCAGCGAACTCGCCGTCCAGGCAGCGGCCGTCATCGCCGAACGCACCGGCATCGTCGCACACGACGTCGCCGTGGTGCTGGGTTCGGGGTGGTCGCCGGCCGTTGCCGCGCTGGGCGCTCCGACCGCCGTCCTGGCCCAGGCCGAGGTGCCCGGTTTCACTCCCCCCCGGGCGGCAGGACATGCTGGTGAAGTCCTGTCGGTGCCGGTCGGGGCACACCGGGTGCTGGTCCTGGCCGGGCGTATCCACGCCTACGAAGGCCATGATCTGCAACACGTCGTGCACCCGGTTCGCGTGGCGTGCGCAGCAGGGGCGCGGATCGTCGTGCTCACCAACGCCGCCGGCGGATTGCGGCCCGATATGAGCGTGGGCCAGCCGGTACTGATCAACGACCACCTGAACCTGACGGCCCGTTCGCCACTGGTGGGAGCGCAGTTCGTCGACCTGACCGACGCCTACTCACCGCGCCTGCGCGCGCTGGCCCGTGACTGCGACCCGGAACTGGCCGAAGGTGTGTACGCCGGCCTGCCGGGTCCGCACTACGAGACGCCGGCCGAGATCCGGATGCTGCGGTTGCTGGGCGCCGACCTGGTCGGCATGTCGACGGTGCACGAGACGATCGCGGCGCGGGCGGCCGGCGCCGAGGTGCTGGGGGTATCGCTGGTGACCAACCTGGCGGCCGGGATCACCGGTGAGCCGCTCAGCCACGCCGAGGTGCTGGCCGCCGGCGCGGCGTCGGCCGTTCGGATGGGATCGCTGCTGGCCGACGTGATAGCCCGGTTCTGACCCCGTGACGCCCGAGGACTGGATCGCTCACGACCCCGATCCCCGCACTGCGGCCGAACTGGCCGCGCTGGATCCCGCCGAGCTCGCCGCGCGGTTCGCGCACCCCTTGGGCTTCGGCACCGCGGGCCTGCGTGGACCGGTGCGCGGCGGGCCGGACGCGATGAACCTGGCGGTGGTGGTGCGGGCCACCTGGGCGCTGAGCCGGGTACTCGAGCCGTCCACGCGGGTGATCGTGGGGCGCGACGCCCGGCACGGCTCGGCCGAGTTCGCTACGGGGGCTGCTGAAGTTCTTGCCGCACAAGGCTTTTCGGTGCAACTGTTTCCCGGTCCGGTGCCGACGCCGGTGGTGGCGTTCGCGGTGCGGGCCACCGGAGCGGCGGCCGGGATCCAGATCACCGCGTCACACAATCCGGCTACCGACAACGGCTACAAGGTGTATCTCGACGGCGGCATCCAGATCGTCTCCCCCACCGACCGCAAGATCGAAGCCGCCATGGCGCACGCGCCGCCGGCCGACCAGATCGCCCGGACACCGATTGAGCCCGCCGAAACCGACCTGCTCGAGCGGTACATCCGGCGCGCGGCCGGGGTCCGTCGGGCCGCCGGTTCGGTGCGGGTGGCGCTGACCGCGATGCACGGGGTGGGCGGCGCCGTCGCCGTCGAGACCTTGCGCCGGGCCGGCTTCTCCGACGTGCACGTGGTCGACGCGCAATTCGCGCCGGATCCCGACTTTCCCACCGTCGCGTTCCCGAATCCCGAGGAGCCCGGCGCCGCGGACGCCTTGCTCACCCTGGCCGCCGACGTCGACGCCGATGTGGCGATCGCGCTCGACCCCGACGCGGACCGCTGCGCGGTGGGGATCCCCGGCCCGGCCGGGTGGCGGATGCTGTCGGGCGACGAAACCGGTTGGCTGCTGGGCGATTACATCCTTTCGCAGCCCACCAGCGGGCCCAGGACGGTAGCCAGCACGGTGGTGTCCTCCCGCATGCTGGCCGCGATCGCCGCGCAGCACGGTGCGGAGCACGTCGAGACCCTCACCGGCTTCAAGTGGCTGGCGCGCGCCGACGCCGACCGCCCCGGGACACTCGTCTATGCCTACGAGGAGGCGATCGGACACTGCGTGGACCCGCAAGCCGTACGGGACAAGGACGGGATCAGCGCCGCGGTGTTGGTGTGCGACCTGGTCGCCGCACTGCACGGCCGTCAAGTGCCTGACCTGCTCGACGATCTCGCCCGTCGCTACGGCGTGCACGACGTGGCCGCGGTGCCGCGGCGCGTCTCCGACACCGAGGAGGCCGCCGCCGTGCTGCGCCGGCTCCGAGAAGAGCCACCGGACCGGCTGGCCGGTTTCGCCGCGACCCGCACCGACATCGCCGACGTCCTGATCCTGACCGGCGGCGACGAGCGGACGTCGGTGCGGGTGGTGGTGCGCCCGTCGGGCACCGAGCCGAAACTGAAGTGCTACGTGGAAGTTCGGTGCAGGGTAAGTGGTGAACTGGCGGTGGCCCGGCAGCGCGCCCGGGCACTGCGCGAGAAGTTGGTCGCCCAGGTATTGCAGTGGTGATGTGGGCATATGGGCGGCTCAAGCGTACGGCGGCGACCCCCGGCGCCCGGCTTCGCCGCGCTTGCGATCGCCGCTCAGCCATATGGCGGCGACCCCCGGCGCCCGGCTTCGCCGCGCTTGCGATC